>JAHIZR010000229.1 GCA_018814465.1 bacterium
ATATAAACAACAACAAGCCACGGTGTCAATGTGCCAAATAGAATCGCCAAACCGAGCAGCCCCCCAACCATCCCCAGATACATGGGATTGCGGGAAACTTTGAAAGCGCCATCGGTAACTAATTTCGTTGACTCTAAGCCGGGCTTGACCGTCGTGCCGTGCTGTTTGAACTGCTGGTCGGCCTTCATCTCGATCCAGAAAGACCACGCCATCACGGGCAGGCCGATCAGCGTCCACGGGAAGGACAGCAGTTTCATCCCCGGATAGAAAAAGTGCAGTAAAGTCGAGCCGGCAAGTCCGGCTAAGAAATAGAAAGGCGGCGTGAGAGGGGCCATCTTTTCTCCAATTGAGTTGCAGCTAAACTTATTCGGCGCAGCGCACACACTTGATCGCTTCGGGCATGAGCAGCATCCGCTTCACCGGGATCGGCTGTTCGCAGACCACGCAAATCCCGAAATCTTCCTTGTCCACCCGCTCCAGCGCGCGCTCCAACTTATTGAGCTTGGCGCGCGCCTGATTCAGGCTCGCCTCATTAATGCTGCGGCTGTTAATAGCTTCCATTCTGGTCAGCCGCCCGATCGCGTCATCCGGCGCAATCGGTTTCGTCAACTGCTCAAGGTCAGCAATGGAGCGCTTCGTCTCTTCTATATCAGAGATAATTTTCTTTTTAATCTCGGCTCGTTCTTCAGGGGTCATGAGCTGCTCCTTGACAGCGTATCTATACGGCAGTGATGTTTGTTATTTGCGTTCAATGAAGGTCTCATCTGCCAATTCCTGTATCCACTCTTCATAAACTTCGTCGCGCTTTTTGGCCGTGGCCAGATTCTCAATCCGTTCATAATCCTCTTCAATCGTGATCGGACGCGAAAACACCCGTTCGGTAACCTTCGCGATATGCACGCCGAAAACCGTGCGGAAAGGCGCGGCGACCTCGCCCTTCTTCAAGTTCTTCAGCGGTTCTTTGAATTCCGCGGGCAACTCCGCCGGACTGTACCAGCCGAGATCTCCGCCCAGAGGAGCCGTCTTGCTGTCGGTCGAATAGCTGAGGGCAAGCGCCGTAAAATCCGCGCCGTTTCTGATCGCTTCAGCAATGGAATCGGCGCGCGCCATCGTGATTTCCATGTCCGCCGGAGCCGGCACGACCTTAAACAAGATGTGGTTCGTGTTAATCTTCTCGCCGACTCTGGAGTTCAGCCGAATCAAGTGCACGCCAAACTGCGAAACCACCGGCTCGGAAATCTCGCCGTCGGCCATCATGTAGGCCGCCGCTTCGTATTCCGGCACCAGATCGCCGCGATTGGTCGTTCCCAGCGCGCCGCCCTTGGGAGCCGTTCCGGGGTCCTGCGAATATTTCTCGGCGTACTCTTCGAAGGTAATTTCACCGTTCAGAATCATCCGCCGCGCCGAATCCGCGCGCGCGACCGCCGCGGCAATCGAAGCATCGGAGAGATTGTCCTGGAGCAGAATATGAGAAATCTTAATCGCATCCTTCAATTCCGGAATCGAGTCGCGGTAAGCATTCCAGAACTCCAGCACTTCGCTGCGAGTGACGCGCACCGAAGCGAGATGCTGCCGCTTAACTTCATCGATCATCAGTCCTTCTTCGATCAGCGGACGGAACTGCCGTTTGATTTTCGCCAGGGGCATCCCGTAATATTCTTCGAGTTTCTTTTCGCCGCCGATCTGATCCATTAGAGAGATAATCCGCTGGTCAAGTTCCTGATCCACCTGCCGGGCAGGAATCACAACGGTATCCAGACGCGCGCGCGCCAGCAGCAGCTTCTGATCGATCAGCTCGTCCAGAATCTGCGACCGCATGCTGTCCACCTTCGACTGCGGCAACTTTTCCAGATTCACCGTCGAGCCGATACTGAACTGCAGGTATTGAAATACTTCGGATTCGAGAATAATCTCGTCATCCACAATGGCCACGATACGATCAATCACTTCCTGCGCCGACAGGAGCGCGCCGTAAGCGAGCAGGGCCGCAAGAAGCATCAACCGGAAAGATCGGATTATTTTCAAGGTTATTCCTCCACGAGGACTTTCACCGGAAAGCGGCGACGAAGCTCCGACATCAGTTCGTCGCGCTGCCGGTGATTTGAATCGGTCATTAACTGCATTTCGATCTCTTCGCGAGCGCCTTTCAGATCAAGCGTTTCGCCGGCCAAATAGGTGCTGACAACGCGCAAGGCGCGGCAACCATCGGGATCCGACTGCACTTCAGTCCAGTCACCGGGATTCAGCCCGACAAGGAGCGTTTGCAGGAAACCGTTCATCTGATCGGTTCTGGCCAGCCAACTCTGCTCAAGAACGGCGGCACCGGTTCCGCTCTCCTGCTCCGGTTTGAATTCCGCGATGAACGAAGCCAATGAACTGCAATCATCCGCTCGGTACAGCTCCAGCAAGTAACTGTCAGAGGTCTGAGTGAACTCGGAAATATGCTCGTCATAATAAGCCCGCACCGCCGAATCGGAGGGCGACGTATCTTCCATCTCATAGAGCAATTTGGAAAGGTATAGTTCGGCCTTAATTTCGTTCAGGCGCGAGAGAATCATGGGATCATCGTCCAGCCCGCGGCGGCGGCCTTCCTGCAGCAGCACCGCACTGCCGATCCAGCGATTAATTACGCTCCAGCGCTCTTCATTCGTCAAAGAGTCATAGGGAGCCCCGGCAATGATTTCAACTTCTTCGCGCGTCAGCGTTTCGGAACCGGTCTGCACCAGTACGTTTTCCTGATCTTCGGCGGTCTTGCCGCAGCCGATCAGTCCCGCTATCAGCAGGACCAACAGCAGAATGTGTTTAAGGTTCACGGGCCAGTTTCTCTTCCTCTTGCAGCGGCCATGCCGCGGCAAGTTTATCCTCGAAGATCTCGAGCTTGAACTTGTCCATGACCATCCGCTCAAGATCTTCCTGTCTTCTCTTGGTGGCTTCCATGCGGAATTCGCGCTTGGCTTGCGCCATCGATTCTTCCCATGTTTGCGTGCGGGAAGGGATGATTTCCAGCAGCTTCACAAAGGAATAGTTCTTGCCGATCGCCACGATTTCCGAGACGTCTCCGACCTTTGCAAGATTGAAGGCGGTCTTTCCGATCAAGCCGAAACGACGCTGCTCGAAAGGCCCGATGCGCCCCGTGTCCGCCTTGGTGGATTCCTTTTCATTATAGCGCAGAGCCAACTGCAGGAAGTTCTCGCCGTCCTGCGCCCGCTTATGAATCCGCGCGGC
>JAHIZR010000230.1 GCA_018814465.1 bacterium
ACAATCTGCTGATCGGCGAGCGAACCGCGGAAGAAATCAAGCAGAGGATAGGATCGGCGGTCAAGCTTGAACAGGAGCTTTCCATCGTAGCCAAAGGCCGCGACCTTGTCGAAGGGGTCCCGAAAGCGATCGAGATTAACTCCATCGAGATTCGCGAAGCTTTAGAAGAACCGATTTCACAGATTGTCGACGCGGTTAGAACTGCTCTTGAGAAAACCCCCCCCGAGCTCGCAGCGGATATCCGAGACCGCGGAATCATAATGACCGGCGGCGGAGCTTTGATTCGAGGACTGGATGTCAGGCTTCGCGAGGAAACATCCTTGCCGGTCTTTCTGGCCGACGATCCTCTAACCTGTGTTGTCAGAGGCACCGGGAAAGTGCTCGATGATATGGAGAAATATCATAAAGTCCTGCTGTCCAGCTGAGTGATGATGAGAGCGAACCGCTTTCAGCGAAGCCACACACAAGAATGGCTTGTGCTTGCATTTGCGGTCGGCCTGTCGCTGACCCTTCTCTTTTTCAGCAAACACACAGGCGTTACCATTATCCGCGGGGAGCTTGCGGATGTGGTTTCTATCGTCACACGGCCGTTGTCTCGCGTCGGCAACCTCTTCAATATGTGGCAAGACTACGATGATCTGAGAAGCCGGGCAATGGAACTGAGCCTCGAAAACAGCATGCTGCGGGATGCAATTCTGGAGAATGAAAGACTGCGGTCGATGCTTGAGTTCAAAGAGAGATCCGAACTGAAGCTAAAACCCGCGTCCGTTATTGCCCGCACCGGAACCGGAGTCAGCGGACGCATGCGACTGGATGTCGGCGGGAGAGACGGAGTACAGCTCAATTCCGCGGTTATCACTCCGCATGGACTGGTCGGAAAGATCGCGGAAGTTTCCGAGAGAACATCGCTCGTGCACACACTGGTCGGCAACAGCTACGGAGTTTCGGTTATTCTTGAACGAACGAGAATGACAGGTATTATGCGCTGGACGGCTCCCGGAAAATGGGTTGTGCTCGGATTGCCGACCGGAGCCGATATTCGCCGGGGCGATGTTGTCGTCTCATCCGGCGCCGGTTCGGTTTTTCCGAAAGGAATCCGCGCGGGAATCATCGCGGATTCCACGGCGATAGGAGCTTCCTATGGGCAAACATGGCTGGTCGTACCGCTGGTCGACTTCAGTACTCTTGAAGAGGTTTTTGTCGTTGTTAAAGATGACTCTTTGCTGACGGACAACGACAATCAAGCAGGCGAATCGCAATGACACACTTAATTCCGGTCATTGTCGGCATCATCCTGCTGGCCGCGAATCTGGGACTGGGCGGACTGCTTGAATTCGGTACGATTCGCCCATCACTGATTTTACCCTTCGTGGTTTACCTCAGCCTGCGGCGGGGCGCTGTCTATGGAATAGTGGCCGGTTTTCTAATAGGATTGTGCGCTGATTCCATGGGAGGCACAGCCTTAGGCGCGACCTCTCTGGCTTTCTGTGCGGCCGGTTTTCTACCGGGCCGTTTCTGGTCATCCGGTCCATTTCGGGTGCATTGGCCGTGGGGAGTTTCGGTGCTGATATGCGCGCTTATCTTCGAGCTCGTACGTAATCTGATCATGGCTCGCGAAACCGGCGCAGTCTTCTCAATCCTGTTCTTTCAAAGCGGAGTACCTTCAGCGCTGTATACGACTTTGCTGAGTGTGATCTGGTTCCTGTCCCCTTTAAACCGGGATCGTTCAATATGAAACCCACGACCGGTCAATCGACACTTCGTCCGGTGCTGTTTCTCGGTTTTGCCGGCGTGGTCTTCTTACTGCTGTTCTTACGGCTGGCGTCACTGCAAATCATTAACGGCGTCGAGTTTAGAGACCGTTCGGATAATAATAGAATCCGTCTGATTGAAGTAGCTGCTCCCCGCGGAATCATCCGTGATATGCATGGCAGGCTTTTGGTCACGAATACTCCATCGTATTCCTGCTACGGCGTCCCGAACGAGTTGTGGCGAGACAGCGAAGGAACCGCCTTACTCGGCTCGATACTTGAGTATCCGCCGAGTCGGCTTCGATCCGAAATTCTTGAACCGATACGAAGCTCCTTTCAACCTGTTCGATTGAATCGCGATTTGTCATTCGGCAAGCTTTCCGCTTTTGAAGAAGAACGG
>JAHIZR010000231.1 GCA_018814465.1 bacterium
AAATTCACAAAAGTTTTGACGAGACCATCGTTCTAACCGATGTGAACTTTCGCGTGGAAGAAGGCGAATTCGTCGTGCTCGTCGGTCCCTCCGGCTGCGGCAAATCCACCATTCTGCGCACCATCGCCGGACTCGAAACTCCCACTTCGGGCGACGTCTTTATCGGTAACCGCCGCGTCAACGATGTCCCTGCTCGCGACCGCGATATCGCGATGGTCTTCCAAAGCTACGCGCTTTACCCGCACCTGACCGTCTATGACAACATGGCTTTCGGTCTGAAGATGCGCAAGACTCCCAAACCGGACATCGATGAGCGTGTGCGCGAAGCCGCCGACTTCTTCGGATTGTCGGAACTGCTGCACCGCAAACCGCGCCAACTCTCCGGCGGTCAGCGGCAGCGCGTCGCTCTGGGGCGCGCCGTCGTGCGCAAGCCCAGTGTCTTTCTCTTCGATGAGCCGCTCTCCAACCTCGACGCCAAACTGCGCGCCCATACCCGCACCGAGCTTTCCCGCCTGCATAAACGGCTCGGCACGGCGATGGTCTATGTCACTCATGATCAGGTTGAAGCCATGACCCTCGGCCAGCGCATTGTCGTCCTGAAAGACGGCTTCATTCAGCAGATCGATACGCCCCTGAATGTCTACAAGCGACCCTTGAACAGGTTCGTCGGCGGCTTTATCGGCTCGCCCGCCATGAACTTCGTCAATGCCGCCATTACCGGGAAGGAAATTGCCCACGGTCAGATCAAGTTTACCGCGCCGTCTTTCGTCAAATTAAACTCCAAATCCACGCTCACCGTCGGTCTGCGGCCCGAACAGATTGCCATCGGCGAAACGTCCGGCGACCGCGCGAAATTCAACTTGGTTGTCGATGTCGTGGAACCGGTTGGCAATGAAATGCTTGTTTATGGCCGCATGGATGAAGAAATCCTTGTCATTCGCGCCGAAGCGACCGCCTATATCAAACCGGATGACACGATCCCCGTCTCCTTCGATCCGAAAACCGCTCATTACTTCGATACTGATTCCGGCGAGTCAATCCGCGATTGGAGTATGTCAGCATGATAAAGAAAGCCTTATTCCTTGTCGCATTATTATGCGCTGTTTCCGCCTTCAGCGGCGATCTCTATCTGAATATCATCTGGCACCAGCACCAGCCGCTCTATGTCAATCCCGAGACCGACCAGCTCTCCGGTCCCTGGGTGCGCACCCACGCCACCAAAGACTACTACGATATGGCCGCCATGCACAAAGACTTCCCCGAAGTGCACGCGACCATCAATCTAACATCATCCTTGCTCTATCAGCTTGAAGCCTACTACCTGAAGCGACTTGCCCCTGACAATCTATCTGAATACATACCCGGCCATACTGATCCATGGATTGATCTTGCTTTGAACCCCGCTGCGCAGTTCACTCCGGAGGATATTGATCTCCTTGTCAATAATCCTTGGAATGCGCTGGCTATGTCGCAGGTTCAGATGAACCGCTTCCCGGAATACGCCGCCCTGCGCGACAAACCGCGTGATGAGTTGACTGATGAAGATTATGCGGCGATTCTCTGCTGGTTCTATCTTGCCAATTTCGATCCGGACTTCCTGCGCGGGACATCTGATCTGAATGTTGATTTGACCGATCTGCTGCGCGAAGAGAACGGATTATTCTATTTGAAGAAACCGCTGACCAGAGAAACCGCGGTCGAGTTGGTGCAGAAATCCGTGGAAGTGATGCGCAATGTCATCCCCGTTCATCGCCAACTCATGGAAAGCGGCAAACTCGAACTCATCACGACACCCTTCTATCATCCGATTCTGCCGCTCCTGATCGATTCCGATATCGCGAAGGTCTGCCAGCCCAACGATGAATTGCCGCCACGCTTCGCCTATCCTGCTGACGCGAACGCTCAGGTCGTGAAGGGGATTGACTACTATCAACAGACATTCGGTTCGATGCCAAACGGAATGTGGCCAGCCGAAGGTTCCATCTCCGAAGACGCCGCCGCGATCTTCGCCGCAAACAACATTCAGTGGATCTGCGGAGACATGCACGTACTTGAACGTTCGCTCCCCAGTGGACTAGATATTGCCGAACCGTACCGTTTATCGACTCCCGACGGCGATATCATGATCGTCTTCCGCGAAACCTATCTCTCCGATCACATCGGTTTTACCTACCAGAACATGCAGCCGCAAGAAGCCGCCGATCATTTTCTTGGCGAAGTACTCCATTATAAACCCGCCGCCGATGAACCGGATCGCTTGCTGACCGTCATCCTCGACGGCGAGAACGCGTGGGAGTGGTACGAGTACGACATGGACGGCAAGCAGTTCCTGAAAGCGATGTATCAGAACCTGACCGATGCGCGCGCGAGCGGCGATGTAACCTGCGTGACGCCGTCCGAATACATAAACGGCAATCCCGATCGCAATATCCCCGCCCATCCCGTTTCCGAAATGACCGCCATTGAAAAACTCTGGCCGGGCTCATGGATCAGTGCGAACTATAACACTTGGATTGGTGAGAAGGAAGAGAACAAAGCTTGGGAATACCTGCTGAAAGCCAGACAGGATCTCGAGTCGACCGGATTCCCCCAGCCCGATCCGCGCAGTACCGAACCTGCGAATGAGCCAGACAAGTCCATCTGGCAAGCCTACGAATCCATCTATGCCGCTGAAGGCTCTGACTGGTTTTGGTGGTACGGTGCCGATCAAACCGCCGGAACAGGAGACCGCCCCTTCGAGGAGGCTTTCTTTCAGCATCTGCGTGCGGTCTACCGTCATGCCAACGACGCCGGAGCAAATCTTACAGTTCCCGAATTTGCTCCCATCTTAAGCGCGGCGAAAGTAGGGTTGCAGGAAAACACGGGCGGCGCGATGGCGCGCAGTACTGTTATGCGTACCGTGCGGTTCACCTGTGACGCCACCGAACAAATCGTTCCGGTCGCCATTTTTATCGCGGGCAACGAGCCGTCCCTCAGTGAATGGAATCCCAATACCGTACGGCTCTATGACGACGGCACACACGGCGATCAAGCCGATGCGGACGGTATCTGGTCGCTTGAACTCGACTTTCCCGTCGGCAGTGAAATCCAATACAAGTACACCAACTCCGGTGCGCCCGGTGACTGGCAGGACTGCGAGGAATTCCCGCAATCCAACCGTGCCTTCACCGTCGAAGACGGCGAGAGCGTCCAAGTCGAGCACAGCGTCTTTGGTATTAGAGATTAAACTCCGTACTGTCATTCCGGAAGACCATCAAGTCTTCGCCGATGGACTATCCGGAATCCCGACATAATATTCCTGCGACCGTATTGATCGCCGAGCCGTGTGTCCCCGCGCGGCCGAAATGAGAGAACACTGTCATTCTGGACACCGCCGCTGACACCGTTGAACTATTCGATTATAGAATGAACTCGGCGGGCGTCCAGAATCTCAATTTACGTACATGTTTCCGCCGAACAGGGTTTAAGCGCCGAACAACGGATTTCTATTCGGTATCTAAACCGTATCCGCCGAGGTGTCCGCCCCCGGGCGCCCGGAATAGAACACTATCCAACAAATTCCTCACAGCAAACACAAACTGTGAAACATACTCTTTTCATACTATCAACTCTGCTTCTGCTTTCCTGCTCCAAGGACGACGGCATCCTGCGCCTGCAGCTCTGGCATCAGATGCAGCCGGAAGACCGCGCCGTGCTGGAGCGCGTCGTCAAGGCCTACGACAACGCCCGCGACAGCCTGCAAATCACCGTCATCTACAAGGAAACCGAAGAACTCCGCTCCGCATTCCAATCGGCGGCGTTGGCCGGACTGGGACCGGATTTGATCTATGGTCCTTCCGATCAAGTCGGCCCGCTTGCAACCATGCAATTCATCAAAGGACTGGATCAGCTTTTCGATCCGGAACGGCTTGCTGAATTCGATCCGCGCTGTGTCGTTGCCTATCACGATTCCATTTATATGATCGCCGACCGTATCGGCAATCATCTTACTCTGGTCTACAACACCGACCTGCTTCCCGAGCCTCCCCAGACTACCGATGATCTGATTCGCATGGGCAAGGAAGCCACGAAAGATTTGAATGGCGATGGTGTCATCGACCAATGGGCAATCGTTTGGAACTTCACCGAACCCTTCTTCTTTGTCCCGTGGCTGTCCGGCTTCGGCGGCTGGGTCTTCGATGACGAGGGCAATCCTTCTTTAAACACGGATGCCGTTGTTCACGCTTTCGAATTTGTCAAAGCTTTGCGCGATACCTTCAAGATTATTCCGCCCGACTGCGACTACAACACCGCCGACGTCATGTTCAAGGAAGGCCGCGCCGCCATGCTCATCAACGGCCCTTGGTCTTGGAGCGGCTATGAAAACGCCGGGATTCCCATGAAGCTCGCGCGCATTCCGATGGTTTCGTCTACCGGACTCTGGCCCGCACCCATGATCGCCCCGCTGGGTTATTCCATCCGCGCCGCGATCCCGGAAAAGAACCTGCAAGCTTCCGTCGCACTGCTCAACTATCTGCTTTCCGATTCCGTGCAGCAGCAATTCGTCAAAGCAACCGGCGTCATCCCGGCCAGCCTCGCTCTGCGCGAAGATCCGAATTATTTGTCCCGTCCTAATATGGCCGAAAGTCTGTCTCAACTCGATGTCGGCAGACCGATGCCCGTGAATCCCGAACTGCGCGCCGTATGGGATGCCCTGCGGCCTGCTTATCAATCCGTGCTCGGCGGCAACATGTCCGCCAAAGAAGCGGCGCGATGGGCGCAGCAGCTCGCTGAACAAAAAATCCGGGAGATGAATGAATAAGGAACGCAACTTCGCATTGATGATGGTCATCCCGGCCGCTGTCGTTGTCGGACTGGTTGTCGTTTGGCCGTTCATCTACAACCTCATCCTGTCCCTGTCCAACATGAGTCTGCTCCATATCCATGACTGGAAACTCATCGGCTTCCGGCAGTATGAAAAAGTCTTCGCCGAACCGCAATTCTATTCTGTGCTCTGGAAAACGCTGGTATGGACCGTCGTCAATGTTTTCTTCCATGTGACCATCGGCGTTGCCTTGGCGGTTCTGCTTTTCGAGAAAGTTCCCGGCAAAGCGCTCTTCCGCACTCTGCTGATTCTCCCCTGGGCCATTCCCCCGGTGGTCACCGCTCTGACTTGGCGCGGCATGTTTCACTATGAATACGGCGCGGTCAACCTGATCCTCAATAAGGTTTTTCATCAGACACCCATTCAATGGCTGAATGATCCCGTCGGGACTTTCGCCGCCTGCATCGTGACCAATGTCTGGCTCGGCTTTCCCTTTATGATGGTCGTTGCCCTCGGAGCCTTGCAGAGCATTCCCAAAGAACTCTACGAAGCCGCCATGATCGATGGCGCGAGTTCGTGGCAGAGATTCAAGACTGTCACCCTGCCCATGCTCGTTCCCGTCTTGCTGCCCGCCGTGATCTTGGGTTTCGTCTGGACCTTCAATAAAGTCGATATCGTCTGGCTGGTCTCTAATGGAGGAGAACCTGCCGATCAGACTCACATTCTGGTCTCCTATGTTTACAAAGCGGCCTTTAATCTCTATCGCTACGGCTACGCGGCAGCAGCCTCAGTCGTCATCTTCGGGATACTGGTCATCTTTACCATGACCTTCATGCGCCGCGCCGGAAAAAGAACGGCTTAGCGCTGTTATATGAGTGATAGAATAGACTGTCATTCCGGAAATCCGCTGTAGTCTTCGGCGCGCCCAACACTGTCATTCCGGAAAATC
>JAHIZR010000232.1 GCA_018814465.1 bacterium
ATTGTCTGGAATGATCTGGCGAAGGGGGATACGGAGTACGCGGCAGGTCTGGTTGCGTTCAACTCGATTTTTCAGGTGCTTTTCTATTCCGTGTATGCGTATGTATTCATAACGCTCTTGCCGCCCTTATTCGGTCTTCAAGGCACGACGGTCGCGATCACCATTGGCCAGATCGCCCAGAGCGTATTCATTTATCTTGGCATTCCATTCATCGCCGGATTTTTGACGCGCTTCATCATGATACGAATCAAGAGCAAGGAATGGTATCATACGAAGTTCATTCCCAAGATCAGCCCGATCACGCTGATTGCTCTGCTCTTTACGATCGTTTTAATGTTCTCGCTTAAAGGGGACAAGATTCTTAGCTTGCCGTTAGATGTAATTCGGATTGCGGTTCCGCTGCTGTTTTATTTTGTGATTATGTTTTTCGTTTCATTCTTTATGGGGCGGAAAGCGGGAGCCGATTATTCCAAATCCGCCACCTTATCGTTTACGGCGGCATCAAACAACTTTGAGCTTGCGATTGCCGTGGCGATAGCGGTTTTCGGTGTTCATTCCGGAGCGGCTTTTGCCGCGGTAATCGGTCCTTTGGTTGAAGTGCCGGTGCTGATAGCTTTGGTGAATGTCGCGTTCTGGCTGCGGAGAAGATACTTTGCCGCGGACTTTGACCAACCCGGCGCACAAAATGTTGTTGTTGAAAAGTGTCCGTAGGCGCGAGCTCTCTGAAGCGTTACTCAAGTCCATTAAGCCGTCACAGCCGTTTGCGAAAGTCATCGCCTAAAAACAAGAGAATTCCGTGATCTGGAAATCAGAATGGAAACCACTGGCGATCATCGTCGGAGTGTTTCTCGCTGCTTTTTATTTGCCGACAGGAAATGCCCGTTTTGAGCATGCGCTCAACGAGTCTCTGCAGCTGACCCGCTGGTATGCGCGCGAGCATGTTATTCTTTGCCTGATTCCCGCTTTTTTCATCGCGGGCGCCATCGGCGTCTTTGTGCGGCAGGATTCGGTTATGCGCTATCTCGGAGCCAAGGCGAAGAAGACTCTCGCTTACGGAGTCGCATCTGTTTCGGGCACGGTACTCGCTGTTTGTTCCTGTACCGTCCTGCCGTTGTTCGCAGGGATCTATCGCATGGGAGCGGGCTTGGGCCCGGCTTCGGCGTTTCTTTATTCGGGCCCGGCGATCAATGTTCTGGCGATTGTTCTGACCGCGCGAATCCTCGGAATCGAGTTAGGCGTTGCCCGAGCCGTGGGAGCGGTCGTGTTCAGTGTTCTTGTCGGGCTTGCGATGCATTTCATCTTTCGCAAGGCGGAGAACGCGCGGGTTGAGGATCAAGTGGAGTTAGAAGTTTCCAAGCCGGTCAGATCACTAGGGAAGACGGTTGTCTATTTCGCGCTCATGGTTGCGATTCTTGTTTTCGCCAATTGGGGCCAAGCGAGTTCGTCAAGCGGTATCTGGCATGTTCTCTATATGGCAAAATGGTGGTTGACCGGCATCTCGGCGCTCTTGCTTGCCTTAGTTTTGGTTCTCTGGTTTGGCGCGCCAAAGATGAAGATTGTCGCGGCCGGTTTTGTAACGGTTGCGCTCGCTTTCGTGTTTCCGCATGAACCATTGATCGCTTTCGGTGCCGGATCGGTCGGGTTGGCGCTGATTCTGACAACGGGCGAGGGTGAACTTGCTGAGTGGTTCGAATCGACTTGGGGATTCGCAAAACAGATACTTCCCTTGCTGCTGATCGGAGTTCTGGCGGCCGGATTCATGCTTGGCAGACCGGGCAATGAGGGTATTATTCCGTCACATTGGATCAGTGATTCGGTTGGCGGCAATTCACTGTGGGCAAATTTGTTTGCATCAGTGGCCGGAGCCTTCATGTACTTCGCCACACTGACCGAAGTCCCGATTCTGCAGGGTTTGATTGGAAGCGGAATGGGCCAAGGACCGGCGCTGACTCTGCTGCTGGCGGGACCGGCGTTATCGCTGCCCAGCATTCTTGTTTTGAACAGCATCATGGGGTTGAAAAAAACCGCTGTCTTTGTTCTGTTGGTTGTCATGATGTCAACCGTTACCGGCTTGATTTACGGATCATTTTTCTGAGATAAGCAAAGGATAGGTCATGAAAAAGATACAGATTTTGGGCACCGGCTGCCCGAAGTGCAAGAAGCTTGCGGAAAACGCGGAATTCGCTGTTGCCGAACTCGGCGCGGAATTCATCATCGAAAAAGTGACCGACATTAACGAGATCATGAAATTCAAAATCTGGCAAACACCCGGACTCGCTGTTGACGGTGAAGTCAAATCCGCCGGGAAAGTACTCTCGCTGAAAGAAATCAAGGAATTGATCGTTGCGCACCAAACATCAACATCTGCGAAGGAGTAATACGATGCCGGCTGTTCGTTACCTTGCTCTTATGATTATCGGCGCCGGGCTGCTTTTCAGCGCCTGCGGCAGGCAAGACAAAGCGGATCCACATGGTTCAGGATATCTTCAATCCGACAACGCGCTCATCACTTTTATCGAGCTCGGATCCGTGAATTGCATTCCCTGCAAACAGATGCAGCCCGTAATGAAATCCATTGAAACGCGCTATGCCGGGCAGGTGAATGTTGTTTTCCATGATGTATGGAAGGATAACACTCCGGCAAAAAAGTACGGCATCAAACTGATTCCCACACAGATTTTTCTTAATCATGAAGGCAAGGAACTGCTGCGGCACGAAGGATTCTTTGCGGAAGCGGGGATAGACTCTTTTTTGCAGGCGCAAGGTCTTCAACCGCTTAAGTAGGATTTCCTTATGATTGAGAGTTTATTTACCGAGCTTAATACAGGCTTGATGCAGAGCTTTTGGATGGCCTCAATCGCCGCCCTGACATGGGGAGTATTAAGTATCCTATTGAGTCCTTGTCACCTTGCGAGCATTCCGCTGCTGGTCGGATTCATTTCAAGTCAGGAGAACGCCAATCGGCAGCGGGTATTTTTGCTGTCATTGACGTTCGCATCGGGAATCCTAATCACCATTGCGATCATTGGTGCGATCACAGCAATGCTCGGCAGACTGATGGGGGATGTAGGATTGATCGGCAACATCATCGTTGCAGCGATTTTCTTCGTGATCGGTTTATACCTGATGGACATTATCAATCTGCCTTGGGACGGCATGCAGCTATCCGCCGGCCGCTCCTCCGGACTGACAGCGGCTCTGATATTGGGTTTGCTGTTCGGGATTGGTCTTGGACCATGCACATTCGCGTATATGGCGCCGGTTCTGGGTGTTGTTTTTCAAACAGCTGCAAGCGACATGATTGCGTCAATCACATTGCTTCTGGCCTTTGCTGTTGGTCACTGCGCAGTCATCGTCATCGCAGGCGTGTTGGCAAAGAGAATAGGTGACTATTTGAAATGGAGCGAGAAATCAAAACTGACCACTGCTGTGAAGCGAGTATGCGGGTTTTTGGTAGTCCTCGGCGGTGTCTACATGGTGTGGAATAATCTTTAATCGATCCGAAGAACCCAAAGCATGAAATACTATCAAATCTTTCTCCTGTTGGCTTTTCTCATTACAACAGGACTCAGTCATAATAAAGCGCTGGCGGCTGAAGCAAGCGAGTAGCACAAGGTAGTCGTCTACTATTTGTATATGAATCCGCGCTGTGAAACATGCCTGAATATTGAGAAATTCTCCAAGGAGGCGATCGATGAGGCTTTTGCGGAAGAACTCGAATCGGGCGCAATCGAATGGCACGCATATGACATCGGCTTGCCCGAACACGAGCATTTCTGGGATGACTTTCAACTTAAGATCAAGTCATTAGTCATGGTGGAAATGCTAAATGACGAGCGAGTGCAGTGGAAAATCTGTGATGAAGTCTGGGACCTTGTCGAATACGAGCAGGCGTTCAAGAAATATGTGCAGAGCGAAGTACAATCGTACCTGATAAGCAAGCCATGATCGGTTGCGATCGAATCATAAAAAAAGCCCCGGCATTTCTGTCGGGGCTTTTCATGAATTGAAAAGGGCAATTCTAACGGGGACTCTCTACTTAATCAAAGCGATTTTGCAGGTTGCCGAATAATCACGCGCATCGAAACGAACGAAGTAAATACCTGACGCGGCGGCGATTCCCGAGTCGTTCAGACCATTCCAGATGACTTCGTAATGTCCTTGATTCATTTCACTATTCACGAGTGATCGAATGCGCTGACCCAGTGCATTATAGATCGAGAGGTTCACGAATGATCTGCTGGCCACATCATAGGAAATATTCGTGGAGGGATTGAACGGATTCGGGTAAGCCGGGTAGAGGTTGAATTCAGTGGGCAAGAGAAGACCGTTATCGGAGACAGGCGAAATAACGTCCATGAACACGGTGATCGAATAGGGGCTGTTCTCGTCATTATGCTCCGTGAGGATCGTTGTTTGATAGCTGCCTGCTTCCAGGTCGGCGCTCTCAAGAGTAACCGTAATGGTTCGTGTCTCATTGGGCGGAACTTCGCCGGCGGGGGGGTCGACGGAAATCCAGTCTTCGTCGACTGAAATAGAGAAAACCAGCTCGCATCCTCCGGATGGATTAGAGATCACGAACTCTTCAGTCGTGGATTGCGGCTGTTGGATAAGGACATTCATTGAACTGATGCTGAATGCCCCATTGATGGCATGCATGGATCCTGCCACTGTGGTAATGGCGTCTTCCTCGACAACGACGTTATCGAAAACCAGTTCGCAGTATCCGGCTCGCTGCATGCGAATCGTGTACGTTTCCGGCGGTAAAGAGATGGCATAGCTGCCGCTCGCATCCGTAAAGACGGAGCCGGTCACTCCATCAGCGGAGACTTCCACATTCTGGATGGGGAGATTGGGGCCGAAAGATCGAACGGTGCCGACGACCCAGCCTTCCGGTCCGGGAATGCCGGAACCTCCGGCCAGGACTTGAATCATTCCGGGTCGATTACCGGCAAGTACTTCCCATGAACCGTTATTATCGATGTCGGGGAGCACACCGATTGCATCGATTGCGCCGGGAGCTCCGGCACCGGTTGTTGAGAAGTAGGCTACGCCTGACCAGCCGTCGAGAACAACGATATAATCGCCGAGAGTGCCGCACGCGATATCATCGATTTCGTCTCCCGTTACATCGGGAATATTAATCATGTTCAGAACATTTTCCGGAGAAACCGGATCGGCAATCGCATCCCAGACAGCTGTTCCGGCAGCGCCGTCGATGCAAAGGACATGTCCGGAAACGGTTCCCGCATAGACTTCGCGGACATCATCTCCTGTGATATCCGATCCGGCGCAGACTTCATAGACGAAAGTGCCTTGAATCGGATAGCGCCAGACGACAGCTCCGGTTTGACCGTCGATGGAATAGATGCCGTCATAGGCGGAGGCGACGGCCACATCTTCCGATGTGTTCACGTCAGGATTAGCGTTACCCATACGGACGAGTTCGAAAACAGGAGAGTCTGTCCCGGAAGCGCCGTTGATGCCGCGAATCCACATTTGTTCGCCGGTCGCGCCATTGTATCCGGCAACAACGCCGGAACTGCCGCCGACCGCTTCGGCGATGCCGTCACCCGTGACATCATTGATGACGGCAACGGAATAGAAGGACGAAGTGCGAGCCAAGCCTTGCCAGACGAGCTCGCCGTCAATGCCGCTGAGGGCAAAAATTCTGCGCGGTCCTCCGGTTCCGCCGACACCTCCCGCGACGGCAACATCAGCTACGAAGTCGCCGTCGATATCGCCAATCGGTTCAACCGCATTCACCCATCCGCCGTCATCCCAGAGGCGGGTGTCGAACATCCAGATTTCTTCGCCGGACTCCCCTGACAAAGCATATACGGAGCGGTTGCCGCCGGCGGTACCGATAATAATATCATCGATTCCATCTCCGGTGATATCCGTGATGGACCGCAGCGCGCGATCATAGGGGACCGCGCCGGAATGATTGGGATCGAGCCGGCTGTTGTAGGTCCAGAATGTATCACCTAAGGCCGATGATGCTCCGTTCAGACAGAAAGTCAGTCCGTTCGCACTGGAGGCGAGTACGTCCGCAACGCCGTCGTCGTTAACATCATTGATCCAGTTGATTGCATCTATCGAATTATCCCAATTATCATTGGCTCCCCAGTATTGCCAAATGATTTCGCCGGCTTCGAACGCCCGATGTTCCGCGACTCCGGTGAGGACAACATCCAACTCCGGCTGATCCGCATCATCCGAAGTGATAGTCAGAACTCCTTGCCACGTGCCGCTCAGTTCCGGTTCGAACCAGATTCTTGCATTAGCAAAGGAATGAGAATCGATTTCCATCGGAAGCGCCATGGGGTCAAGGGAGTAATAGCTGCCCAAGGTGATTTCCATATTGGAAACAGTGAGAACGCCGTCTCCGACATTACGGATTTCGAGTGTACGGCTGCTTGACAATGTGGGATTGGGAAGCCAGATCGTGCCGAAATCCACGGGCGAGGGAACGGGATTGATATTCCCTTCATTGGATAGACCAGTACCCTGCACGGTGACGGTAACCGAATTTTCGTCTGGATCATTCGTAATGATCGTCAGGATATCAGTATGTGCGCCGGCGATGGGAGGTTCAAACTGAATTGTGAGCGAAATCGTCTGCTGAAAATTCAGGCTCACAGGAAAGGAAGCGGGAGAGGTAACGCTGAAAGCCGTTCCGGGGAAAGTGGCGCTCTCGAGAAGCAGAGGTTCCGCACCAAGGTTAGAGATATTAGTTGTCCAGAGCGTTGAGTCTCCTACGAAGAGATCTCCAAAGTGATGAAAGAAGTCTTGAATGTAGATATCCGAAGCATGGGCATTGTCGACATTGTATTCGTGCAATGCCAGTTCAAAAGTTGACTGTTGAAAGGCGATAAACCATAAGGAGTTGTTCACCCATGCCATACCGCGCAGTCTGCGCTCATCAAGCGATGAGTGAGCAGGAATCTTGAAAGACCATCGAAGATTGCCCGCGGGGACTTCCAAATGGCGGATATGCTCGCCATCGAAGGCATTGCTTGCAGTCCATAGGTTTTCATCATCGAAAGTCAGTCCCCAGGGGACACCTACGGGGACTGGGACTGTTGCGAGTACCGATCCGTCAGCTGGGTCTATGGTGAGCAGGGCTTCTTGGGGATTGCGCTGAGTCGCCCAAAGCTGTCCGTTTTGCCAGGTTAAGCCGCCCAGCCATCCGGCAGCTGGATCGGGGATGGTGGTTAAGACGGTGCCTGAGGCAGTATCAATCTTATGGATCATATGCGAGCCGGATGCGCCATGAGCGACCCAGAGGTTAGCTCCATCCCATGCCAAGCCGATAGAAGAGTTTTCCGGTCCTGTGATCGTCTTCAGGACAGCTCCATTGACGGCGCTTACGCGGCGAATCGAGGATGTATTGTCGCCGACCCAAAAAGCAGCGCCATCCCAAGTCAGCGCGCCGGCGCTGGTCGAGGGAGCCGGCAGCGTCCGCAGCAGAACTTGGGCATGGATTGAACCGGTGACGGCAAGCAGTGCGGTTAGGAACAATGAGAGTAGTAGCCGTCTCACGATGTATCACCTCCTGTGATGAAATAAAAGTTGTACGAGGATTCGCACGTTTCCTGAAAGAGCAGGACAAGCAGGTCAATTGTCAATAGGACTGACCCCCCATAATCATAAGCACGGGGATGCTGCCTGAGCGGCATCCCCGTTTGCTCATGATCGAAAGTTACTGATTGTTATCGACTATTGCGAGGAGTTCCAATCGGGTTCGCTCTCAACGCCGGGGGGTCGAGTGAAGCGACGACCTTGTAGAACAGAATCGCATCGGCGGACAGCAGGACATCATCATGGACGAATGAAGTCGAAGCCGTAGTACCGACAGGCGAAACAAGATTGATATCGAAATCTTCCGTAATGCCTGTGTAGATTTTATACGAATTCGCTCCCGTAACCTCTGTCCATCTGACGATGATATCATTATTCGCCACATCAGGATAGATGGTCATTTCGGTCGGGGCGGGGAATTCGTACTCGTATTCATCAGCGCCCATATCCGGCGGAGTGCCGCGCGGGTCACCGTCGATGTCGGTCGTGACCAGCGCGACAGGTGTTCCCATGCCGTTCACAAAACTGGAAGTGGGACTGATATGCAGATCAGTAGCGCTGATGAAACCGGGATCACCCTGCAGACTGTTGGTGCCGTATCCAAGTCCCTGCCATGATGCCAACGTCGGATAAGGTGTAGTTGATACACTTCCGACATTGAAACCTGCGCCTGTGCCATAGAAGCAGTTGTAGTCAGATGTTATTGTATATGACGAACTCGAAATATAGACGCAAGTAACTGTAGCGGTTGCTTCGTCAATTTGGAAAATATTGTTATACAATGTCGTATTGGAAGTCGACGTATAGATACCGCGAATAATCGTTCCAAGGCTTATACCATCAGCGAGGTGGAAGCTGTTATTATAAGCAGAGTGGATTCCGGAGCTCATATAGATGCCGTAGACATCAATCGAACCCGTTCCGACGGAGTTGAAGTCATGGATGAAGTTGTTGTAGTAATAGCCGTAGGTACTAGAGCCGGGTCCGGCATAGATACCGTCACAGTCTCTTCCACTTGTCGATCCGGCCCAGCGGAAATTGTGAATATGGTTGTTGTAAATAAATATTTCCGCGTCGGCCGGCGAGCTGGTGAGGTAGATACCGTATAGATTCGCGGCGCTCGCCGAGTAGGGTTGGATTTCGTTGTCGTGAACCATGGCATTGGCGACATCATCCAAGTAGATACCGTATCCGACTCCCGAAATCGAGCAATTCTTGATTTCGTGATTCTCACAGTAACCTGTTCCGAGGTTCATGCGAGTACCGTAATAAGTTCCGGTGATTTTCAGATTGTCGAGTACACAGTTGTCGTTTCCATCGCGATGCAGATTAACGGCACTGGTAAGGGTCGAGGTCGTAGCCGTGCTGTCACCACCTGTGATGCTTAGGTTCTTCAGAGTAACAAAGTTCGCATCGCTTTGGATTTCGAAACCGATTAGGTCACTCATGACAACATCAATCCCATCGAAGGTGATGAAGTCGGCGCCATTGATATTGACGACCGGACTTCCGGCGGGATTCAGAGTAACCACATCGTCAAGAGTTCCCGGATTAGCCCGGAAGATGACGCGGTCAACGAAGTTAGTTCCGAGAATTTCAG
>JAHIZR010000233.1 GCA_018814465.1 bacterium
CCGAATTCGCACATGTTATTTCATAGGCTTCATCAAGCGAATTCACATCACTGCAAAAATGAATTCGCCAGCCGAAGGAAATAATCTGATGCTGGAGAGTATCCCATTCCACTTCGTCATGCTTCTCCATCCGGACAACCACGCAGAGTGATTTCAGCTCTTGCTGCATGATCGTAACCAGCGGATTACAGAGTTGCGACTGCCATCGGCTGTTGTTGTCGGTCAGTACGATTGTTCGCCCCGCCGCGCCATGCAGGGCGCGTCCCAGCGCCAGACCGATGCCGTGCGGAATGGCGCTTCCCGGCGCCGGTGTCAGCCAATTCGGTTCGCTTTCGCGAGTTCGTGCCGGGGAATCCTCGAAGAGGCTCGATTGCTGATCCGAAGCGAAGCGCAGTGCGCGAACGGCGGGATTATGAGTATCGAGATCAACGACGAATGAAGTCTTGGAAAGCGAGTGTTCCTGATTCAGCCGCGCCTTTTCGTACATCCAGATCAGCAGTTCCATCGACGTATCGCGGCAATCTGTCACCTGCAGTCCCGCCTTTTGCGCGCAGGCCAGCCTGTTTAGCGATGCCATTGATGTCAAGAGCCTGCGCTGCGTCTCCGGAAAGAGGTTCGCGTCGAGAATGCGCTTAAATTCGGAATGGGGCAGATAATTAAGAGCTTTCATAATCCCTTACCTTCAACGTATATCTGAATGTGAATCATCATCGCCGTTCGTGCGGATTACGCTTGTGTATATAGAAAAGCGGTTAAAGTACTCATCGTTGAAAGGCAGCGCATAGCGTTCCGCGCATCCATTGATAACCACGGAAGCCGCTTTGCTGGAATATAAGATTTCCCGTGCAAGATCGTGATTGCGAGTGTGAATCAGGATGCTCGGCAGTTGAGTATCCTTACCTATCATCTTAACCGCATCCGCGATATGCCGCACGGAATGCAGGCAAGCCAGCGGCGCTGAGACGTCCGGCAGATCTTGCTCCCTCTTCTCCCGAACCTCGATTACGGTCGGGGCAAGATAATTGCCTGACTTGCGGCTTTCGTCCATTAAGCGATAGCCGCCGCTTAGAACCGTGGCTTTACCTGAACCGAGTTGATTGATGCTCTTGAGAAGTCTTAACAGCTTCCTTTCAGTCAGCAGCGGCGCGGGCTGATAGCGGTAGGATTCACGCATCAGCAGGTCGCGGAAAGAGTCGTACACCGATTCATGCACGAAGACATCCCGCACGTCATGGAACTTGCTCTCTTTGTCGAAGACCGAGCGGGCGGTTGTGCGCGCGGCGGTTTTCAAGTTCGCGTCTTCGCAAACGATAACCGGAATCGAATTTGATATGGTCTTAACAAGCAGACTTCGATTTGAGCAAGCGCTCTCGATTTGACGAAACGCTTGCGGACTTCCGACGAAGTCAATTAGATCAACAGAAGGATGACTAACCAACGCTTGCGCTGTTTCCTCGCCCGAGCCATACACGACGTTGAATACACCGTCGGGGAAGCAGCACTCTTTAGTAATTTCACTAAGAGCGGCGGCCAGGCAAGGAACCGCTTTGGAAGGTTTCCAGACAAACGTGTTGCCGTTGATCAGTGCCGCATAAGCGGCTCGCATAAAATGCAGGAAAGGCAGCGCGCCGGAATGAATTGCGGCAGCGACACCCTGTGGAGTCCGGTAGCCTAACTCGAATTGACTGTTATGCGAGGATAGGGACTGCAAATTGCCTAAAGCCCGGCTCTCGTTCAGGATAACCGTCGCCAGATCGAGCGCGGCTTGCACTTCGGCTTCCGCGTCCCGCTCAGAGCGCGCGGTTTCCAGCGCTAACACCTGCGCAATTACCGAAAAGCACTCTTCGATTGCCTCCTGAAATGACAGCAGATAGTCCGCCCGTGAATCAAGTCCGCGCGCATCCCAGGCCCGCGCGGCACGGCTGGCGGCTATGACGGCGAAATTCACATCTTCCGCGGCGGAGCGTGTGACCTGAGCCAGCAATCCGCCGTCGCGGGGATTCAGTTTCAGGAAGCGCCGATTGGATGAAGCATAGCACTCTTCACCGTCAATCCAGTTGCCGATGGTCAGCGGCGGGATGGCTAATCTGGCTTCGGTGCGAATTTGGGAGTGACTGATGCCCATGTCGGAAAGGAAATGAAGATCCATTTTCGGCGAACTTAGAACAAGATCCGAATTCGTTCCTGCATGTTGTTATGTGTTTGATTATACTAATCTAAACTGATGATTTATCATCACAAAGGTGCATAGTCGTCCGCATAAATGGACGATTATGTGCTCCTCAAAAGTGCAAGAAATGCTCCACTCACTAAACTTAAGTGAATAGAATATGTTATGAGGAGTTGAAGTGGTTTGGAGGCGGCAAATCGAGGACAATCAAGCACCTGAGGAGGTTGCTAAGTGCCGGAATTAACCCTACATTAAGCTCAAGAAGCCTACTCACTGTGGAAGG
>JAHIZR010000234.1 GCA_018814465.1 bacterium
CCCAGGGAGCGGTGCCGATCATTTCGGAGACCGGATTCCACAAGCCGTCCCGATTCCGGTCATCGACCGCGAAGACGCGGTAGTCTCCCAATTTCAGGTATTCCAGCCGGAAGGTGCCGTCCGTTTTCGCCTGAATGCGGTATTCCGCGATATCTGTCAGCGGATCGGGGATGCTGTCCTGTTCAAGGAGGTAAGCCCAAATTGAAATTGCCTGCGGCTTCTCGGCTCCGCTAATCCAACCGTGGAATTTGCCCTCGTCGAGTTTATCGCCCGTGGCAAAAGCAATGGTTGTGGTCGATCCCGCCGGATTCCCTCGCAGGTCTCTTGCCTCACTGCCCACGCTGACGACATAGGTGCGATCCTGTTCGAGCGGATCGAGATAAATGAGTTTCAGCGTGCGGCCGCTCCACTTGTATTTCAATCGAAGCACGGGATCAGGTGAAAGGAAGAGCGCGGATTCGACGGATGATCTGTTGACGAACTCAGAGAATTCAAGTTCCACGACCATCCGAGGGTTGACATTGACGGCCCCGGCCGCGGGATAGTGCTTCAGGATTACCGGTCCTGTTTTATCTTCGAGTCCACCCGGCGGCGGCGCTTGTTTGGCGCAGCCGGCAAGGAATACGATCAGCGCGAACGCAGATATGCAGGGCCGGAGTCGCAAGTGGATTTACTGTCTTCCGATCGAGTAGTATTCAAAGCCGAGAGCGCGAATATCACCCGGTTCGAACAGATTTCTGCCGTCGAAGATGACGGGGGCTTTCAGCAGCGATTTAACTCGTTTAAAGTCAGGCTCGCGGAATTCCTGCCATTCGGTAATAATCAATAAAGCATCCGCGCCCTTCAGCGGTTCGTAGTAATTATCGAAGTAGTCAATCGAGTTTCCGAGAATCAGTTTCGCGTTCGCGGTCGCTTCCGGGTCATAGGCACCGACGGCGGCTCCGCATTCGAGGAGTTTATTGATGGTGTAGACGGAAGGAGCTTCGCGCATATCATCGGTCCGCGGCTTGAAGCTTAAGCCCCAGACAGCGAAACGCTTGCCCTTCAGATTCTCGCCGTAGCGTTCGATGACTTTATGCGCAACGCGCAGGCGTTGATTTTGGTTTACTTCATCGACCGCGGTGAGAATTTTCAGTTTGTTATTGTTTTGCTCGCCGATTTTTATCAAGGCGGAAACGTCTTTGGGGAAACAGGAGCCGCCATAGCCGACACCGGGAAACAGGAAGTGCGGGCCGATACGCTTATCCGTGCCGATGCCATAGCGAACCGAGGTAATGTCGGCGCCGACTTTTTCGCAGAGATTGGCGATTTCGTTCATGAAGGTGATTTTCGTGGCGAGCATGGCGTTGGCGGCGTACTTTGTCATTTCCGCCGAGCGCACGTCCATCACGACGACGCGATGGCCGGTTCTTTGAAAAGGAGCATACAGCTTCGTCATCGCCAACTGCGCGCGATCGCTGCTGACACCGATGACAATACGGTCGGGCTTCAGGAAGTCATTGACCGCATCGCCCTCTTTCAGGAACTCGGGATTGGATACGACATCGAACTCGATATTTGTGAATTCACTTATTTTTTTGCGGACCAAATCCGCAGAGCCGACCGGAACCGTGGACTTATTGACGACGATCTTGTACTCTTTGAGATTCCTGCCAATCGTTTCGGCGACAGTTAGGACATGAGAAAGATCCGCGGACCCGTCTTCGCCGGGGGGGGTACCGACCGCGATGAAGATAATCTCGCTGTCATCCATGACGGAAGTAAGGTCGGTATGGAAGGACAGTCTTCCATTGGCCACATTATGATCGAGGAGTTCCTTCAAACCCGGTTCAAAGATGGGAATCCGTCCCTTTTTCAGGGTTTCGATTTTATTTTTATCCGTATCGACGCAACTGACGCGGATGCCCGTTTCAGCGAGGCAGGTACCGGTCACCAGACCGACGTAGCCGGTACCAACAACAGATATTTTCATTAGCAGAGAACCTTTAAGGGATGATTGACGATGGAATAAGTACTAAGCAGGATTTGCAGCAATATAGTCGCGAACGCAGGTGCTGATGATATGATCCAGAATCATATGCAGGTCCTCAACCGGTCCGTACTCACGGCTCTGCACGACGACAGAATGATCAACGAGACTTTTAAGTTTTCCTCCTCCGAAGCCGATGAGGCCGACGGTGACGGCACCCTGTTCGCGAGCAGCGAGGGCGGCTTTCAGGATATTCGGTGAATTACCCGAGGCCGTGATCAGAATGACGACATCGTCCTTGCGGACATAGGTTTTAACCGGTTCGGAGAACACTTGTTCGTAATCGAGATCATTCGCGTAAGCAGTCAGCATGGCGGCATTGTCACCGAGCGAGAACATGCGCAGTCTTCGTTTTCCCTGAGCAATGGTTCCTTTGGCGAAATCGCAGACCCAGTGGGAGGCCGCTGAGCTTGATCCTCCATTGCCGCAAATGTAAACTGTGCGATCGTTGTCATACGCCTGCTCGAAGATTTCAATCACCTTGCTGATTTGCCGGATATCGATTTCGTCCAGCACATCCCGCAGGCGATTCAGATAGGATTCGATATATTCTATTCTGTTCACATCAATTCCTATTTAAATGGATACCGTTTAATATTAAAAATACCTTTACTGCCGTCGCGTTCAGGCATAAACGGCAATTCGTATAAATGTTCAAGGGCTTTGCGGACGCGGCTCTGTCTGCCGGGGGGCACATAAAGCAGCAGGAATCCGCCGCCGCCCGCGCCCGCGATTTTTCCGCCCAGCGCCCCTGCTTCAAGCGCATCTTCGTACATTTTATCGATCTCGGGATTGGAGATCTGTTCAGCCATTTTCTTTTTCAGCATCCACCCGTCGTGCAGCAGTCCGCCCACTTCGGCATAGCGGTTTTTCACCAAGGCTTTTTCAATCTGATCAACAAGCGGAAGCATCGCCTGAAGCGTTTCACGTTTTTTCTTGGTGCGTTGTTTCTGTTCGGAGAGTATGGAGGCGGATTTGCGGGTTTTTGCGGTATAGAATAGCATGAGATTGGCTCCGAACATTCTCACGTCATTCGCCGGAATATCGACAGCAAGAGTATCAACACTGCCGTCGGGATTAAACTGGAATTTTCGAATGCCTCCATAGGCGGCGATATACTGATCTTGTTTTCCGATGGGTTTGCCGCAGATGTCAATCTCGATGCGGCAGGCTTCCCTGGCCAACCGTTCGGCCGTGACTTGTTCGCCGATATAAAGGTACATCGCATTGAGCAGACCAACCACAAGCGAAGATGACGATCCGAGTCCGCTGCCTTCCGAAGGGATATCGGCCAGAGTGGAGATTTCC
>JAHIZR010000235.1 GCA_018814465.1 bacterium
AATAGTCCACCCCGGCTCGCGACTGGTTCAAATGGCTCAACTTTTGCGATTTTCTGCCGATAACATTGATGAACCCCCCTATTAAAAACCGGGACACCTATGCACGGAACCCTGCTGGTCGTCGACGACGATCCCGATATTCGCTTCATTGTCCGCGAAGCCGCCGAAAAAGACGGCTACGAAGTCATTGAAGCGGAAGACGCTGAAGCGGCACTGATTCAGTACGACGCGCACCTGCCTGAGCTGTCCGTCATCGACGTCGGCCTGCCCGGCATGGACGGAGTCGAACTCTGTCAGGCGCTGCATGCTAAAAACCCCAAGCATCTCGCGCTCATCATCAGCGGCCAGGCTTCGCCTGAACGCGCCGTCGAAGCCATGAAGCAGGGAGCCTTCGACTATTTGGGGAAACCGCTGAACTTAGAAAAACTGATGCTGCTGGTGAACCGAGGACTCGCCGCCGCCCGCAAAGACACGGAGCTGGATATGGTGAACGAACAACGGAAAGCCATTTACGGATTCGACCGGCTCATCGGTTCGTCCAAGCAAATGCGCACGGTCATTGATACCGCCCGTAAAGTCGCCGGCGTCCCCCATGCCACCGTGCTGCTCACCGGAGAATCGGGAACCGGTAAGGAACTCGTCGCCCATGCGATTCACCTCGCCAGTCCCAATGCCGATAAACCCTTCGTGGAAGTCAACTGCGCCGCCATGCCCGAAAACCTGCTCGAAGCGGAACTCTTCGGCTATGAAAAAGGGGCCTTCACCGACGCCAAACAGCGCAAGTACGGTCTGTTTGAAATGGCCACCAACGGGACTTTCTTCTTAGATGAAATCGGGGAAATGCCGCTGAACCTTCAGGTCAAACTGTTGAAGGTAATCGAGGAGAGAACCTTCCGCAGACTGGGAGGAACCAAACCGCTGAAGGTTCAGTTCCGGCTGATTGCCGCCACCAACGCCAACCTGCAAGCTCAAATCGAAGCCGGCAAGTTCCGCCGCGATCTCTATTACCGCTTAGCGGTCTTCTCGATTCAGCTCCCCGCTCTGCGTGAGCGGCTGTCCGATGCCGTGGAAATCGCCGAGCACTTTATCAACCACTTCAACCGCGAATTCGGCAAGCATGTCAAAGGCGTCTCCCCTGAAGCCAAGGAAATGCTGATGGCCTATCCGTGGCCGGGCAACATCCGCGAACTCCGCAACGCCATCGAGCGCACCGTTTTAATCGGCAGCGATGAATACATTCAAGCCTCCGACCTGACCGTCATTCCGCAAGTCGCCGCCGCAACCGCTAAAGCCACCTCGTCAACTTTCGATAACGACGTCGCCGCCCTGACCACGAATGAGATCAGTCAATTCGAAATCAAGGTTCCCAGCAACGGCGTCAACATGGAAGAAGTGGAACGCGAACTGATCCGCATCGCCATGCGTCACTGCAACAACAACGCGTCCGCCGCCGCCCGCTTCCTGCGCATGACCCGCGAAACTCTGCGCTACCGCCTGAAAAAATTCGGATTGAAGGAAGGCGCTGAAAAATAGCCTCCTTTTCCACCAAATAATCTTTCAGGGCAACTCGATGGGTTGCCCTTACTCGTTGTAGAAATTAGAATTATATCGAGGGAACTTTATTCAAACTGAGTCGTTTTAATGTTAAACGATTTAACCTGAAAGAGCCATGGGCACACACTTCAAAGGAAATGCTGCCGAAGTTCGCGCGCTGGATGCCTACATCAAAATGATGCGCGCGGCGAATTCCGCAACCGCCAGTGTCAGCCGGGCTCTAAATGATGATCATTTAACCATCAGCCAGTTCGGAGTGCTGGAAGCGCTTATGCATCTCGGCAAACTCCAACAGCATACGCTCGGCGAGAAGCTGCTGAAAAGCGGCGGCAATATCACCACCGTTTTGGATAATCTGGAGAAACGGGGATTGATCGAACGCGAACGCTGTAAGTCGGACCGGCGCTGCATCTGGATCAAGCTGACGAAGGATGGCCGTCAGCTGATCGGGAAAGTCTTTCCGAAGATCGCAAAACTCATCGGCTCGGCAATGACAGTTCTCAGCTCGACTGAGCTGGAACAGTTCGGGGAATTCTCGAAACGTGTCGGCTTGGCAATTCACGCCAACGGACAATAATATCTGATCATATCAGCAAATCATAATAAATAGTTTATCAGGAGTCACTACTCATGAAGCGCACGATTCTTCTCACGATATTCACCGCTCTATTCGCTTTCGGCACGACCGCTTCCGCAGCGAATTGGGCGATTGATAAAGTTCACTCGAATGTCGGCTTTAATGCCAAGCATCTGGTCATTTCCACGGTGGAAGGCGAGTTTGCCGACTATGACGCAACGATTTCTTTTGAGCCCAGCGATCTTTCCACTTTGAATGTCAATTTCACCGTTCAGATCGGGTCCATCAACACCGATAATGAAAAACGCGACGGTCATTTAAAAAGCGCGGATTTCTTTGATGTTGAGACTTATCCGACGATGACATTCAAGTCGACCGGCGTGAAAGTGACCGCACCCGGTGAGGCTGAGCTGACGGGCGATTTGACAATTCGCGGCGTGACCAAGCCCGTGACCTTCGCGGTCGATGGCTTCAATCAGCCGATTGAATTCATGGGAACCACAAAGACCGGCGGCACCGCCAAGGCCACGATCAACCGACAGGATTTCGGCGTGAGCTGGAACAAGTCGCTTGATGCCGGCGGAGTATTGGTCAGCGATGACGTCAATATCGTGCTCGAACTTGAATTAGATATGCAGTAAGACTCTCCTCGAAAGACCGGAAAGCAATTTCCGGCTGCAAAAAGCCCCGCTTTTCACGAAGCGGGGCTTGTCGTCTCATCAGAGCTGTGAAAGAATACTTGACGCAGCTATTTCAGATAAACCAGCTTTTTGATCGAGGGTTTTTGCGGACTGCCGAGCGTGTGAAGGCGGGCGAAGTAAAGACCTGAGGATCGATTTTCAGGCTGCCAGCGAGCGCGATGAATACCGATGGGCTGTTGTTCGTTGACGAGCACACTGACTTCGCGGCCAAGTAAATCGCAGATACTCAGTTTGACATCGTGGGTGCCTGTTATGACGTATTCGATTTCGATTTCGCTGTTGAAGGGATTCGGATAAACACGCCCGATTAAGAAACCGGTGGGGACGGAAGGCTGAGGCAAAGAGACAGCGTCCTGTAAAAAACTAGTATCGATTTCCCACGGTTCAAAGACGACCAATGTGTCCACACTGTCTCCCTGGCCGAAGGGATTCAAGGAGGGATGATACGGTCCGGACTCGTGGTTCCAGTAGTTGTTTCGGGCATATCCTAAGGGTGTGAACTGGAAGTGATTGACCGCGTATCCGACATTATTCCGAAAGAGATTATACTCGAGTTGCCCGCGCGAATTGTCAAATACCATTACTGCGCCGCCGGGGGGGCGCACGAAGGCTTCGTTCGAATTCTCGATGAACCAGTTGCGAGATATGCTGCGGTTTTCGCTCGTACCGCTCATGCAGCCGCAGGAATTATCACGATTGAAGTTGCGCAGACAAAGATTGCCGGTAATGATGACTTCATTCGGGGGATCCGGGGCAATCACGAAGAATCCTTGACCTCCAGAGACGCCGGGGACATCCGTGTTATCCACGAAGATGTTGTCCCGCATCATGATTCTGCTGTTCGGAGACATATTCGCGTTGGTGACAACATGACCGAAAATCCCGCAATTCCTGACCGTGTTGGAATCAAACACGACTACTGCCAGCGAGTCCCGCGGTTCGCGAACAAGCTCGTTGATCAGACAGTCCTCGAACACATTACCAACGACTCTCACAGATGAAACGGAATCGCTGGTAAAGAAGATGTTTGTAAATGAAGGAAACTCGGGGCGATCGTGTCCAAGATGGCGAAGTGTGCAATCTCGCATTTCGAATGTGCCGTTTCGGATAACGAATTCCTCGCTAACCGGACCACGCGCATAGCTGTTCGTGAACGAACAGCTATCGATATAAGTAATGCATTCAAAAAACTGACCAAGGACACCGCCGATTGTTCCTGCACAACGAAACAGCCGAGACGCCTTAACCAGCACTTCACTATCTTGAGCGTAAATCACTGAATTAATATCGCTGCAAGAATCGAGTATACAATGCTCCAGTTTCAGTGACCGCCGGCTGGCAAAGACTCCGTAATTATGGAACTGGCGGCCATCGAAGAAGATACCGACAACTCGCAGCAGCGGCAGGCTGTCCGATCCATTGCCGATGATCGGTCTTAATAAACCGGACTGATCAGGAAGAAGGCGGGTTTGCGCGATCAGTGTCGTATCGCCGGTGAGCAGGTATGCTCCGGCAATAGTGATATCCCAAGCAGGCGCGGTAACCGATTCTTCGTATTGTATCGGGCTGAGCAGAATCGTATCACCGGGCGCGGAACTGTCGGCGGCAGCTTGAATCGTTGTAAATACATCAGGAACGCGCAGGATTTCAGAAAACACAGCGTTAGTGATAATAGTGGACAGAATTGTTGCTGCGATTAATCGCATCTGCCAATTAGCTTCCTTCACAGCTTGTCGCACACTTATGATTGGATGGAGTGTAGATTTTTACACTGACGGAACCCCATGGAGAATAGGAACCAACAATGTCAATACATTCAATAGTAAAGTACAATACGTGGCCTTGACCCGTGGGATAATAGTAAGAATCAGTACTACAACCGCTTCCGGTTATATACTCCCAAACAAATATATCATCATCTACATATAGAGTAATCTTAGCACGGTGCATATCATCCGTATCACAGAAGATATAATAATTTATGACTTCTGCGCCTGCGGGTACGGTGTATGTGCTTGTTGTCGTTGGACCGCCGCCGTAAACATCGGTTGCAGTGAGACAGAAGCTCGCTGATTGCGCGAACGAGATTGCCGTTAGAATCAGTACGGAGAGTGTGGAGAGAGTTGTTTTCATGATGACCTCCCAAAAGGATTGTTGTTATCCCGAGAATCGGGTCACCAATAGTATAAGTAAAAAAAAAAGGTGACTGTCAATAGAGATGAGGCAACTATTTTGGAATTGTTGTATCACCTTGTAATTAATGAGCTATTTACCGGAAAGCCGCGAGGATGTCGCGGCTTGTGCTGTACGACACCGGGGGGACGGTGTCGCTTAGTAAATAATAAAGGATAAGAATGACGCCGTTTAGAGCATGGCTCGGGGATTGATAATGAATTTCATTAGAGTATGTTTTCGTGAGATGATCACAACTAAGGAATCCTCTTTCCCGAGAATCTGATTCATCTCCTCAATCGTGACCTTATTGGCTTGAATTCCATTGACGCGCACGATGATATCGCCCTTCTGCAGTCCGGATTCGCTGCCGGGAGAATTGGGAGTGACGTGTTCGATCAGGAAATGACCGAGTTTCATCTTGCGAACCGTAAGCCCCGACATGCTGAAGCGAAACGGTTCGTGAAAACTGCTTCCGGGAGTAAGGAACAGCCGCTTATTGGAATAATCGATAACCACTTTGAAGCGCCGCAGCACGTCCGTGCCAATACTCGCTTCATGAACGCCGTCCTGTCCGATGCATCTCGCCAATTCCCCGCCGCAGGAGGTGGCGATGACATTTTTCAGAGGGAAGCCCGCGATATCGAGAGTTTCGATTCTGTTCACTCGTCCGAAGACAGTGCCGCCCAGCGCCGAGGAGATTTTTGATTCGATCGCTTCATCCGTGAATTTGAACTCGTCGTGGGTATCGGAATTGAGCGCGATGGTGGAAGCGGCTCCGAGATCGAGGTAAGCGAAGATGGACAATTGATCGCCGTTAGAGGTGGAAACACTGCAAGGGAAGTAAGGAAAGCCTTCGCGGAAGACGAGCGGGAGTTCCACAAATTGATTCTCACATTTGTACTCTTTCGACAGCCAGCAGCGCATGAGACACTTATCGAAATCCAGTTTTACGGCAAAGCGATGCAGCAGAGCATACCCGACGATGCCATCGATATCCGTCTGGACGGGAAAGGGATTGCCGTCCACAACCAGAATGCTCTGTTTGGGCAGCCGCAAGCCCGGAAAATCAATCACGACATCGTCGGCAAGCTGAACCGGGACTGTTTTCAGGGAGTCACCACCCGCTATCAGTCGATTCGAGAAGCTTAAGTCCAGCTCTTCAGTTTTGCGGGTCTTGAAGAGCAGCAATCCATCACCGGGCATGCCCGTATCCAAAACAACTCGAAGAGTCTTTTTTCCATTAATGACAACTGAAAGAACAATGAGTTTGTGATTGAAATCGAAGGGGAATGAAATCGGTTTCAAGCAAGGTTCCTGATGAATGACGCGAGGTTAAGTTACGGATGCAGCGCGCGAGTGATTTCAAAAGGCAGATTACGAAGAACGGCAAACAGGATAACCGTCCAGAAAATCGACCAAGCGACGATCGGATGGATGCGGATCGTCGGAGAGCAGCCTTTTATAATGCGAAAAAGAGACCGGACGCCAATTCCGGCCAGGACGGGCAGGGCCGCGACCGCAAGCAGATTGGCACTCAGGGCAGCAACTATGTCGCCGTTGAGCAGCGCATGAATGGCGCGCAGACTACCGCAGCCGGGGCAGTAGAGTCCGGTGGTCAGATTCACCGGGCAGCGGAGCCAAGCAAGCTGCTGGAGCGGATTCACATAGTGCAGAAAGAGACCGGCGGCAACGGTAAGAGCAACAACAGCGAGCGCCGTGATCCGTTCCCGCTGCGGGGAATGCGACTCTCTGTAAGATATGACAGGCCGCATTTATCCGATCACGGGATTCCGCATTCATCCAGGAATTCGAAGAAACCCACTCCTCCGGCGACAATCAGGCTTATGATGAGCAGCGGCCAGATCAAGCCGAGGAAACCGCTGATCCAGCACCAAAGGCGGGCTTTGTCCGATGCCTGATAAGCGGCGACGCGATTCCCGATGGCCTGCAGGCTGCTGACTCGTGAAGCAAAGTAGACAGCAACGATCCCTGCGGGGAGACAGCAGAGAATGGTCACAAGCACGGCGGGGGCGAGGTAGGTGGGAACCGGTTCTTCGAACCGCTGCGGAGGCTGGGGCGAGCCGCTGACCGGCTCGGAGTTGGATACCGGGGGAATTGTCATGGGACACTCCAAATCTATTGTTCTGTACTAATGAGACAGGAACATCATCTGAAATGTTTTGGCACTTGTCCAAATGAAGCAAATAGGGTTATCTCTAAGTTACGAAGCAGTCTTGTTATATGCAATATCCCACAAGGGGGAAATAGGGATTGGATTATTTAGTTTGTACACTTGTTATGGAGTTATCGAATATGCGTTTTTTCAAGCGCAGTACAAAGCTGACAAAGCCGATAAGTATTGGTACTTCTACTTAAGGGCCGATGATGGCGGGAGAAGCAATCACGGAATGCATTCCTCAAAAGCGCGAGAACGGTGATCTTCAGACCGGAATCTTGGGAGGCAGTCGGCGAATTGCGATACGGTGAATGAATACTCTGTGATGCCTTTCTTGGCTTATGCAAGATATGAGCACAAAACGACTCACTTCGATGATCGCGAAAGAGCATGCCGAGACAGATAAAAATGCTTTGCGAGATCTTTCCATCGTCGTTAATGCAATCGCGCCTCTTATGCTGAAGCAGGACCGCACGACAGTGAATGCCCAAGCGGGGAACGCTCTCTGAAGAGATTGGGCACTATTTTATGCAGGGCCTTCTCGGCAATTCTCCTATGATAATACGGGGATATGCAGTAGAGAAATTGACTGAAGTTTAAGATAATAAAAAAGAGTGAATCAACTGCTCACTCTTTTTAATTAATTGAATATTTATTATTTAAGGATTATTCTTGGGCGGGGGCTGAGTTTCGGGCAGCGAGGATTTGCTTCAGATAGGCATCAGGATGCTCGTTGAACGTATCGATGCAGCCGGAACAGCAGAATTCGACGAGCTGGTTTTTATAGGTGTACTTGACCGGAGGGCCCATCGTACCCAATTCCTCACCGCTGACCACACAAGTTGTTAGGGGATAGTCTTTGCTCTGCGTTTTGATGATTTCTTTGTCAAGTTTTTTCAGGTACTTATCTGGGTTTTGCCGGAAGGTCTCGACGCAGCTGCTGCAGCAAAATTGAATTTCGCGACCTTCATGTTCAATTTTAACAGGCTCTTCCATAGAGCCAAGCTTTTCGCCGCTGACGAGACAATAATCAATCGGATAGGGCGGGTGCCGTGTGTCAGATGTCTCCCCGGCGAGGGCAGATCCGAGCACAAGCAGACTGATAGTGATATAAGACAAGATTAACTTCATAAATAGCTCCTTTAGTAACGGTTTACTCTTAAACTCATTTGACGCGGAATAGATTCACTTGCGGCGGTGGATTCTGGATTCTGGAATTGGTACATTGAAACAAGTATGAGGACTATCTCAGAATAAGCTCCGGCCGGGTTGCGCGAGCATTTCAATCTCGGTGCATAAAAACCTGAATCGCTGCTTAACCCGCTCGGCGAGCAGACAGGCAATTGCCTTTAAGATAAACAAGGAGCTTTGTCATGAGTTCAGGAAGCGTGCTCATCGTTGAGGATGACAAGAACATCAGTGACTTGGTGGCTTTGCATCTGCAGCGTGAGGGGTTCGAGGTTCGTGCCGAAGCGGAAGGGGATACGGCGCTGCGCACCGCGACGTCAACTCCGCCGGAGTTAATCGTATTGGACTTGATGCTGCCGGGAATGGACGGGCTGGAAATCTGCCGGAGGCTGAAGCAAAACAGCAAGACGCGCGAGATTCCAATCGTGATGCTGACCGCGAAGGACGACGAGACGGATATCGTGACCGGACTTGAACTGGGAGCCGACGATTATATAACAAAACCGTTCAGCCCGAAGGTGGTGGTCGCGAGGATCAAGGCGGTGCTGCGCCGGAAAGCCGAACCGGTGCTGAGTGAAGAAGATTCCTTGATCTTCGAAGGCTTGGAAATTCATCCGCAGAAGCATATTGTCGTCGTGGACGGCGCAACGATAGATTTAACAAAGTCGGAATTCAAGATTCTGCATCACTTGGCCCGGCATCCGGGCTGGGTGTTTACGCGCTATCAACTGGTCGACGCGGTGCACGGCGAACAATATGCGGTATCCGACCGCTCGATCGATGTGCAGGTGGTCGGCCTAAGAAAAAAACTAATGGAACGCGGCTCCTATATCGAAACGGTGCGCGGTGTAGGATACCGGTTCCAACTCTGATTCATGTCCAGAACAAGATCGCTTTTCTCCTCACTTTATCTGCCCTACCTGCTGCTGATCATTGCTTCGGTGTTTGTGGTCAGTTGGTATGGGATTCATTCGTTCCAGACGCTCAGCCTGAAACAGTTGGCGAGCCGTCTCGAATCGCAGGCCTATCTGGTGCGTCAGGCGCTGCCGGATGATGTTTCCATCGGTAATCTCGCCGCTGTGGATTCGGTTTGTGTCAGGATGGGCAGGATCGCGGGGATTCGCGTGACGGTTATTCTGCCGACCGGAGAAGTGTCGGGTGAGAGCGATGCCGATCCGGGAACGATGAACGATCACCGCAGCCGTCCGGAGGTGCGAGCGGCGCTGGCCGGGAAAGCCGGAGTCTCGTCCCGCTTCAGTCATACATTAAATGCGCAGATGCATTATGTCGCGGTGCCGCTGAAAAAAGAAGGCAAAGTGATCGCGGTCGTGCGCACGGCGATTGCGGCGACTGAGATCGATGAAGCGATGGACCGGATGTATTTTCGAGTCGGGGGAGCGGGTCTTCTGATAGCATTGACAGCGGCTTTTGTCAGTTTCTATATTGCCCGCCGGCATCGCCGGATGCTGCAGGAAATGCAGCGCGGAGCGGAGCGATTCGCCGCGGGAGAATTTGACACGCGGCTGCCGGAATCGACCGTTGAGGAATTCGCGGCGCTGGACAGAACCATGAATAAAATGGCGGCGCAGTTGGACAAGCGCATCCGCGCGATCACGCAGCAGCGCGAAGAACAGGAAGCGGTGCTGGCAGGAATGGTGGAGGGCGTCGTCGCGGTTGATCGTCAGGAACGCATCATCATCGCCAATCAGGCCGCCGCGCGCATGTTCGATTTCAGCACGGAGAAGGTGAAAGGACGCTTCGTGCAGGAGATCGTGCGCAACGGCGACGTGCAGCGATTCGTGAAGCAGGCCTTGCAGCAAAAGGACGAACAACTCAATGCGTTGATCATGCTGGATGAAGGGAGCAAAGTTTTGCAGGCGTGCGCTTCAGTGATTCATGATCCGCAGCACGGTCCGCGCGGGAGTGTAATCGTGTTTAATGATATCACGCGGATGCGGAAGCTGGAATTGACGCGGCGCGAGTTCGTGGCGAACGTCAGCCATGAATTGAAAACACCAATTACCTCCATCAAGGGGTATATCGAAACGCTGCGCGACGAAGCGCCGATGAGCGACGAAGACCGGGAGAAGTTTTTGGGGATTATCGCGCGGCAGGCGGATCAGTTGACAGCGACGATTGACGATCTGCTGGCTTTGGGACGAATCGAGCGGGAAGCGGATTCAATGAAGCTGCGGAAAGAACAATGCAGTTTGTACGATGTGCTGCAGGAAGCAAAAATGCTCTGCCAGAAACACGCGGAAGAGAAAGGGCAGACAATCGAATTAGCAGTTCCCGAAGAAATCATTGTCGCAGTCAACTCGCGGCTGATGGAACAGGCGGTGATGAATCTGATCGATAATGCGGTCAAATACGGGAATCAAGGCGGTCATATCGACATCCGTGCGGCGCAGGAGGGTGATGAGGTTGTGATTGAGGTTAAAGACGACGGACCGGGGATCAGTCAGGAACATCTGCCGCGACTCTTCGAGCGGTTTTACCGGACGGACCGCGGGCGCAGCCGCTCCGTCGGCGGCACCGGACTGGGGCTGGCTATCGTGAAACATATTGCACAGGCGCATAAGGGATCGGCGAGTGTGGAAAGCGAAGTCGGAAAAGGGAGTGTGTTTACGATTAGGTTTCCGGCGGAGGGGTAAGAGAGAAGACAAAGTGAGCATAGCCTTGCGCTTTTTTTGCCGGGCAACTCTGGCGAGTCGTCACGGCGCTGAAACGGACACAATCCTTACAAGGCAAGCAGATTGTGACCTACAACATGGAGTATTAGAAAATAGTTAGTAACTATGTCATCATTGGAATGGGAGCGGCAGGGGCGACCTGCGCGCAGCAATTGCGGACGCTGGAGCCTAAAGCTGAGATCACGATTGTTAATGGCGAAGGTCTGCCGTTTTATTTACGGCTGGACTTAGCCTCGATACTGGAGGGCAAGGATTCGTCGAAACTGATCGCGCGGAAAGATGACTATTGGATCGAAAATAATATTCAGGTTGTTTACTCGCAGGCGGTGAAACTTGACAGCAAAGCGCAGACGGTGCTACTGGAGAATGGAGAGCAGCTTGCTTATGACAAACTGCTGATTGCGTCGGGGGCGCAGGCTCGAAGATTGACTTGTCCGGGCGCGGAGTTGAAAGAAATCGCGACTTACCGGACGCTAAAAGACGCGATATCGATTTACGAACTGCGCGACAAGGTGAAGCAGGTCGTAATCGTCGGCGGTGGGATTTTAGGAATGGAAGTCGCTTATGCGGCGCGCGCGTATGATTGGGATATCACTTTGCTGGTACGGGAGTCACACGTGGGAGCGCCGCTGATAGATGAGGAGGGTGGCGGGTTTATTCAGCAAGCGCTCGAACAAGGCGGCGTAAATGTGATCTATGAAGACGAGGTTGCGCGCTATGAAGGAAGTGATAAAGTCGAAGCGGTTGTCACAGAAGCAGGCAGACGGCTTCCGGCCAATTTAGTGATTGAGTGCATCGGCGTCGCGCCCGATTTGCGATTCCTTGAAGAGTTGGGTATTATCGAGGGCGGCAGAGTGTGGGTAAATGAAGGTATGAGAACCACCGTGCCGACCCTCTTTGCAGCAGGGGATGCGGCAGTGGTGAAGATGTTAAACAGTCACGATGTCACCTGTCATAACTGGAATGTGGCGATTGCGCAGGCGCGCGTGGCGGCGGAGGCGATGACGGGACGCGACGCCAAATGGAACGAAGGCGTCTATTACAATGCCGACCGCTTCTACGATCAGGAGTTTGCGATTATCGGACCGTGGGAGCGGCGGACTCTCTCGGGCCGGAAGCTTGAAACACAAACGACCGGCGAAGCCTTTCGCGCCGTCGTCAGTGTAAATGGTGTGATCGAGAGTGCGCTTGTGGTTGGAGATAAGACCGGAAATAAATTGCTGCGGAGACTGATTGCATCAAGGGCTAAGATTGAAGGCAAGTTCGACAGGCTTTTCGATCCGGAGGCGACGGCGGGGGCGTTTGAATAGCAAAGGCGAAAGGATAAAGGCGAAAGGATAAGTCAGGAAAGCAAGCGCGGCAGGCGGGCTGAGTTCCTTCGGGCTGCAGGTTTACAAGAACAATAGAACTCGAATAGTGCAGCCCTCAGGATGACATATAGTAGGTGGCCCGCACGCAACGCCCGTATAATCACAGGCAGTACGACAAGATGTTTTCTCCCACTCACTAGGGTGGGTTTTTTATTACTATTCGAAGCGGCGGAGGCTTTCGTTGAGGGCGGCATGATCGCCGTAGAGGACAATGAGGTCGTTTTCCTGAATGACGGTATCTTCATAGGGGGCGGACAGCGGGCAGGAACCGCGAATGACGGAGATGATGGAACAGCGTTCTTCACTCTTAAAGCCCAGTTCGCCGAGGGTCTTGCCGATTTTGGTGCATTCGGAATCGATGGGAACCGCTTCGATCAGCCGTTTCATCAG
>JAHIZR010000236.1 GCA_018814465.1 bacterium
CTCAAAAAGCCTGACTCCCCTTCGGAATCTAAATCCTGACAAAAAAATCAAGACGGCACATGAATTGCCGAAATGCTGAGTACGGACGACCAATCCGCATCATCATGTTATATCTTGTATCAATAAAAGGAGGAACGCATGAGCGTTCAATCGGCAAATGAATTAGTGGCCACAGATCGTCGTGCGGGAAAGTATCTGACCTTTATCCTCTCTGAAGAAGGATATGGCCTTGAGATTCTAAAGGTCAGAGAGATCATCGGCATGATGGCGATCACTGCCATTCCGCGCATGCCTGACTATGTAAAAGGTGTGATTAATCTTCGCGGCAAAGTTATTCCCGTGATCGATCTGCGCCTGAAGTTTGGCATGTGTAAATCCGAGCAAACCTCGGAAACCTGCATCATCGTTGTGGATGTTGGAGGCTCATTAATGGGAGTCGTCGTGGATCAAGTCTCGGAAGTGATCGAAATTCGCGGCGCGGATATTGAAGACCCGCCGCAAGTTGGAGTCAACGTCGATACCGGATTCATTCTCGGCATGGGCAAAACCAAAGACTCCGTGAAAATCCTGCTGGATATCGACAAGGTTCTGTCCGACTCGGATATCGCCGATCTCAAAATCGTGTCCGCAACCGAAACCGCATAAAACAATAACCAATCGGGTCGGGCATAGCATCTTGAAAAGCCCGCACATAGGAGAACATAAATGTTTCAAAATCTATCTCTTAAGACCAAATTAATTGGGTCATTCTGCATCGTAGCAGCCGTTGTCTGCGTTGTCGGCTGGGTAGGTTTCAGCGGCGTCAGCGCAACTGATAATTCGCTCCAGCAAATCAGCCAGCAACGCATGCCTTCCATCATCGGTTTAGATCGCATGTCTTACGGTCAGCTCCGCGCCCGCCAGGTTGCCTATCTTGTCATGAATCCGTCCCTGCCGATAACGATGCGGCAGAAATACTCGGAATTCTTAGCAGGTGCCTTTAAAATGATCGAGGAAGGCCGCGTCAAATACAACGATGCGAAAAGAACGCCGCAAGAGGAAGCTCTGTGGAAAGAAGTCGGTCCGCTCTGGTCTGCATGGGAAAAAGACTACGACAAATTTGACGAGTGGGCGAAGGCTACTCTGACCGAAACCAATCCCGAAAAGCTGGATCGCCTTTTCACTCAGATGATCGAGTTCGCGAACTCGCAATTCGCTCAGTCCGCGGCAGCCGCCATGAATAAGGTCAACGAACTGACTGCCTTGACTACCGAAACATCGGAAAAAGAAGCACTGGCCGCGAAAGAGTCCGCCGATAGTTCGAAGAAAATGGCGCTCATTTTCGCTGTCATCGGCGTTGTGTCAGCATTAGCTTTCGGTATCTTCCTTAGTTTGAATATCTCGCGGCGCATGAACCGCATCGTCGCGGCAGCGGCGGAAGGCGCCGATCAGATTACCTCGGCGGCTGGACAAGTTTCAACCTCGGCACAGGGCGTCGCTCAGGGATCGCAGGAGCAAGCCGCCTCCATCGAAGAGACCAGTTCCAGCGTGGAAGAGCTCTCCGCAATGACCAAACAGAATTCCGCGAACGCCAAACAGGCGACGCAGATGGCGGGCGAAGCGAAAACCTCCATGATCAAATCAGCAGAGGGCGCGGATTCAATGGACAAAGCGATGAAGGAAATCAAAGCGGCTTCGGATCAAACCTCGAAGATCGTCAAGACCATTGATGAAATCGCCTTCCAGACCAACCTGCTCGCTCTGAATGCCGCGGTGGAAGCCGCGCGCGCCGGAGAAGCTGGCAAGGGCTTTGCCGTCGTTGCTGAAGAAGTCCGCAACTTGGCTATGCGCGCGGCGGAAGCGGCCAAGAACACCGGTTCATTGATCGAAGAAAACACCGTCCGCGTCAATGGCGGTGTGCAGATTATTGACAATCTGAAAACAACGCTCGATCAAACCGTCTCGGCGGTTGACAAAGTGACGAATCTTGCCAATGAAGTCTCATCCGCTTCCGACGAGCAGTCGAACGGTCTCGAACAGATTAATATCGCTATCAATCAGATCAATCAAGCCACGCAGGCCAACGCGGCGAATGCCGAAGAAGCCGCCTCCGCCTCTGAGGAAACCTCTGGACAGGCTGAAAGCCTGCGCGAACTGGTGAATGAATTGACGCAATTGGTGAACGGCGGATCCTCCGGCGGCAGCAGTATGCGTCCAGCCGGATCGTATACCGCATCGCCCAAAAAACTGACCACCCGTCTGTCTCACATGGTCAAGCAGAAAACCGGCCGCTCACCGGAACAGGTCATCCCCTTTGACGAAAGTGACATGAGCGACTTCTAAGCATAGCTTCAGAACAAACATCGAAGCGGTGGACACACAAGTCCACCGCTTTTTCTTCTCATAAACAGCAGACGC
>JAHIZR010000237.1 GCA_018814465.1 bacterium
CCTGCTGTCAGATATTTTATCACTTCTTCTGAAACTCCGGCAGCAATTGCAGCATCGCGTCCTCCATCGGAAACTCGCGGCCCGTCCAAGTGGTAAAGCATTCCGCGCCTTGCGCGATCAGCATGACAAGACCGTTCTCGGTTTCCGCCTCGAAAGCTTCGGCAGCTTCCAAAAAGAGTGTTTTCCCCGGTGAATAGATCAGATCCATCACCAGCGCGCCGCGTTTGAAATTCAACGGCGGATTCAACGGATAACCGGCTCGCGTTACATGTCCGACCGGAGTAGCCTGAATGACCAAATCATATTCAGGAAGATAGCGAGCTGCTCGGGCATGAGTGAGAATACTTATATCACTTGCGGGTGATTGCAGTGAAGCAAGACGTTCCGCCGCTGTTCCGGTGCGTCTTGTGGCAACGTGCAGTTCAAGATCAGGATAAAGCTCCCGGCAGCCGTAGATACAGGCTCGTGCCGCGCCGCCCGTCCCGATGATCAAAGCAGTGTCGGGAACAGGACGATGCTTCATTCTGCGCGAAAGCGCATATTGAAAGCCTGCGATATCGGTATTATCGCCGTGGAGTCGTCCCTCTCTGCGCGTTAATGCGTTCACGCTCCGCACCGCCTCCGCCCGCTCTGAGCGTTCTTCGCTCAATTCGAAGGCAAGATCCTTGTGCGGAGAAGTTACATTCAGACCGAACCACTCGCCGGTCGAATGGATAATCAGTGTTCTGGCCAGCCGGCGGGGAAAATCGTAGATCACATAGGAGCCGTTGATCCCGGTTTTCGCCATCGCCCAAGTGAAGAGCGAAGGCGATAAACTGGCAGCGATCTTTTCGCCGACGATGCCGAATGAATAGGATAAATCAGTTTTCATATTTATGCAGAGAACCCGGAGATAATTTCACCAAGTCCTCCCAGAATTCAGTATAGGAAATGGCCGCGCAGTCGGCGGAATGAATTTCAGTAATCCCCGTAGCGCTCAGACCGGCTATCGCGAACGCCATTGCGATCCGATGATCCTGTTGAGAATCGATCACTGACCCTCGCAGCTCAGTCGGACCTTGAATCCTCAGTTCATCCCGATGACTCTCAATCTTCGCATTCATGGCCGATAGATGTTTTTCGATTTGGGTCAATCGATCTGATTCTTTTACTCGCAGTTCGCTCAAGCCTTTCATTCTGCTGATGCCTTCCGCTCGCGTGGCCGCGACCGCCAGAATCGGGATTTCATCGATGACACTCGGAACCAGAGCCTGAGAGATCTGAATTGGATTCAGCCTTGATGACCTGCAGATAATATCCCCGACACTCTCAAAATAAACCTGAGTTTCATTATCTGCTTGAATGTCCGCTCCGGAGGATTTCAAGACATCAATCCAGCCGCAGCGGGAGGAATCCGTCAAGACATTTTCAAGAATCAGCTCTGAATCCGGAATTAGCGCTGCCGCGACTCCCCAGAACGCCGCCGAAGAAGGATCTCCCGGAACAGTGCCCGACAAATCCGTACCACTCGGTGCATGTGCATTCTCTGTGAGTCTCAGCCATCCGTCCTTATCGGTCTTGAGACCGAGCAGATTCTCTGTATGGGCACGGGATGGGAAAGGCTCGCGATACTCGATTCTTGCCCCTCCGCTCAGTCCGGCTAACAGCACCGCGCTTTTAACCTGCGCGCTCGCGACGGGAGCATCATAACGAATCGGTTTCAGCGTTCCTCCTCTGATTCTCGCGGGCAGTCTGCCGTTCGTCAGCTCGATTGCCGCCCCCATTTCGCGCAGCGGAGCCGCGACTCTCGCCATCGGCCGGGATGAAAGTGATTCATCACCGCTCAACACCCACTCGCCTTCGATTCCGCTTAGGATTCCCATCAGTAAGCGCGCTGTCGTGCCCGAATTCCGGCAGTCGAGAGCTGCGTGGCGGTTTTCAAATCTGCCTTTAATCAGCGCGCGCGCCCCGCTCCGTTCGATCGATTTCCCAAGCTGCTTCAGACAATAAAGAGCGGTAAGGCAATCCTCTCCGCTCCCGTAATTCTCGAGCGTGGTATCATGGTCGGTGAACAGAGTCAGCAGCGCTCTGCGAATTGATAGAGACTTGTCGCCGGGAAGTCGAAGCCGTCCGCGCAGAGGAGCTTGCGCGGCAGTGATGGATACGGTTGAAAACCGAGTCGGTTTTTCAGTTCTTTCCGAACCCACGTCATCAGCCGCGGCGCTTCAAGATCCGGCCGACGACCGGAGCGATTCTGGCGAGTTCAACCATCATAGCTTCCAATTCTTCAGGATGGAGCGACTGATAGCCGTCGGAGAGCGCGGTCTCCGGGGAGGGATGCATCTCAACCATCACACCGTCCGCGCCGGCTGCAATGGATGCGCGCGCCATGGGAATCACCATACTGCGCATCCCTGTGCCGTGCGAGGGATCGGTAATGATCGGCAGGTGTGAATATTCCTTCACAGCCGGCACGACATTGAGGTCCAGCGTATTCCTTGAATAGTCGGCGAAGCCGCGCACGCCTCGCTCGCAAAGGACAACCTGTTCATTCCCTTCCGCATATATATACTCAGCGGCGTTCAGGAATTCTTCGAGCGTCGCCGCCACTCCCCGCTTCAGCAGAATCGGTTTTCCGCTGTGAGCGGCCTGCTTCAGCAGTACGTAGTTCTGCATATTTCGCGCGCCGATTTGCAGCATATCAACATACATCGAAGCGAGCAGAACGCTTTCTTCGTCCACGACTTCGGAAACAATCGGCAAGCCGCTGCGGTCGCGGGCGTCGGCGAGCAGTTTCAGGGCGGATTCTCCGAGACCTTGGAACGAATAAGGCGACGTGCGAAGCTTATAGGCGCCGCCGCGCAGCATATGAGCGCCCGCGGCTTTGACGGCATGCATCGCTTCCAGAAGCTGCTCGGGACTTTCCACCGCGCAGGGTCCGGCAATCATGACAAGTTCCTTGCCGCCGAAGGTGACGTCGCGCACATGCACAAGCGAGTTCTCGGCTTTCGCGGCGCGTGAGACTCGAACACAACGTCTGATGCTCTGCTCCGTTCTTTCGACTCCGGGCATGGCCTTCAAGGTAACCGGATCGAGCATCTGACCATTCGGAATCTCAACAACTTTTTCGCCGAAACGGGTTTTTGCGGTCGCTTCCAGTCCTTCTTCGCGCGCAGAACGCACGATAGCATCTACTTGTTCTTCAGTTGCGTTCGATTTCATGAAGATAAACATACTTCTATTCATTCAACAGGACGGCAGTCGACTGGACCGCCGCAAGGTCAATAAAATTCTTTATCAAAGCATCGCCATCAGGCGTCAATATGGATTCCGGATGAAACTGCACTGATTCGATTGGCAATTCCCGATGGCGCAGTCCCATAATTTCCCCGTCTTCGGTGCGCGCGGTTACATTCAGACAATCAGGCAGACTCGTTTCATCAACAGCGAGGGAATGATATCTTCCTGCTTCAGTCGGAGAGGGTATATCCTTAAAAACTCCTCGCCCATCATGAAAAATCCTTGAAGCCTTACCATGTATGATCTGTTTTGCCGATGTCAGTTTCCCCCCGAAGCATTCAGCGATCATTTGATGACCTAAACAGACACCCAGGATCGGCAGTTGCTCGAAAAGATCGGTAACCAGCGATGGCAGGCGACCTGATTCCTTGGGCCTCCCCGGTCCCGGAGAAATGATCAAACCACTCGGTTTCAATTCAAGGATGTCCCGTGCGGTAATCTTGTCATTCAAGCCAATCCGGACTTCAACCTTTTGGGATCGAATCGAATGGACAAGATTGTAAGTAAATGAATCGTAATTATCTATAATATAAATAATTGGTGATTCGTTCAAGAGTCTCGTTTTCTACGCAGGATGTGAAAGACAGGCCTGAGCAACTCAGGATACTTTTATTCGAGATAAAATAAGCATTTTGCCTCTGTCAATCAAGAATTATACGAATAACCTTCCTTCAGCGGTTCCCCGACTTCTTTTTCAATTATTAGATATAAGCACATAATAATTAAATATATAGTAAACTGTTTGATTTAAATATGACAATTAGAGGAACTTTTATCTGGTAGGAAGTGTGTTTAGGGGAACAATGCTTCCCCGTGAAGTCAAGAGAACCAAATGAAATCATTATTGCTATGGCTTGCAATTCCTATCACTATACTATTAATATTACTTGGAATAACAAGCTGCACACAATCCGGCTCAGGCAGGCAAATCGCCAACCGAAGCCTTCACACTGCTACTGATGTAGCCTCCACTATTGCTGAGAATTCACAGATGCCTGATATCGAACTCCCCGATTCCCGCACAAAAGCACCGGATTTCCCTAAGAGTTTTGCCTGGGTAAACACGGATCGGCCTCTCTATTTTGATTCCGAACTTAAGGGCCGAATTGTCATTCTCGACTTTTGGACCTATTGCTGCATCAACTGCATGCATGTGCTTCCCGATCTGGCTTTTATTGAACAGAAGTACAAGGGGCAGCCCGTTGTTGTTATCGGCGTTCATTCCGCGAAATTCGACAATGAGGGGGATCGTCAAAACATCGAGACCGCCTGCTATCGCTACAATATCGAGCATCCGGTCATCGTCGACGAAAACCATCGGATATGGACTGAATATGGTGTTCGCGCGTGGCCGACTTTGATGGTTATTGATCCTGAAGGAAAAGTCGTAGGCAGTCTGTCCGGCGAAGGCAACCGGGCGACGCTCGATGCCGTCGTTGCCGCACTGCTGAGGGAAGGAGAGCAAAAAGGCACCCTTGCTGAGGGACCTCCAGCTTTCATGCAAAAAGGTCGCGTTCCTTCAGCCTCAGGATTAGCCTTCCCCGGCAAAGTCCTTGCCGATCCGGCTGGTGAATGGCTGTTCATTTCCGACTCCAATCATCACCGAATTATCGTTGCGAATCCGGACGGCGAAGTCAGAGCCATCGCCGGATCGGGGAATCAAGGACAGACCGACGGCTCATTTCTTGAGGCTGAGTTCAATCAACCGCAAGGCATGGCTTACTACGCAGACAACCATCTGCTCTACGTCGCCGACACGGAAAACCATACCATTCGCAAACTGGATCTGAAAGCGAAAACCGTCACAACCATCAGCGGCACCGGCAAACAGGTCTATGATCGAACCGGCGGCGGAGTCGGAACAGCTCAAGGACTGAATAGTCCTTGGGATCTTGCGCTTCACGAAAACACCTTGTATGTCGCGATGGCCGGTCCGCACCAGATCTGGACGCTTGATATAGAAACAACAATCGCGAAGGCTTGGGTCGGCTCAGGAATCGAGAATATTACGGACGGCACCGGAACCTCCTCTGCCGCCCTCGCTCAGCCATCTGGATTGGCAATTCATGGCGAGTGGCTTTATTTTGCCGACAGTGAGGTCAGTGCGATTCGGCGCGCGAATTTAAAAACCCGCGAAGTCGAGACGCTAATCGGCACCGGACTTTTTAATTTCGGCGACCGCATTGGCGGCTTCCCGCAAAGTCTCTTACAGCATCCTTTAGGTGTGGCAGTATATAAAGATAATATTCTGGTCGCAGATACATACAATCACCGCATCAAACGGCTTGACCTTGATGTCCGGGAGTCTTCCCAATTGACAGGCACCGGCAATCCTGATCTTGCTGAAGAAACAGAACAGAATCCCTCACTGTATGAACCGGGCGGACTAAGTGTGGCAGGTGATATGCTCTATATTGCCGACACCAATCATGACCGGATTATCCGCTATGATCTCATCTCCGGCAAATGGTCGCCGCTGGACCTGAAAGGATTGCGAGTCGAAGCGGCGCGCCGCATGGACATGACTCAAGCGATCGAAACGATTGCGGCTGTTCAACCCGGATCAAAGCTCTCCTTCCGGTTGTCGCCGGAATTACCACAGGGAGTTCATTTGAATGCCGAGGCACCGATCAACTGGTCGTTTCGAGAAGAACCTGATTCAAATAACGGGTATGAAGGCTTAATTGAAATTGGGAAGTTGCCGGTTGATATTGATATTAAAGATGTTAATGCTAATTTCAACAACAGTTATTTTTTAACGCTTGACTTCGCCTGCTGTACGGATGAAAATAGGGGTCTCTGCATTCCCGCGACTCTTATGTGGCATCTTCGGTTGCAGGAAGATACCGCGGCTCCCGCGCGGATCGAACTGACAGCTTCGATCGAACCATAGCTCCAAAATACTGAAACAAAAAGCGGAAGCCCCTTGCAGGACTTCCGCTTTTTTTCCAGGAATAGCCGCTATTTACCCCGCGCTTCTTCGATGATCTTCACTCCGGCACTCGCCCCGAGTCTTGTTGCTCCTGCCTCAATCATAGCAGCAGCATCATCATAATTGCGAATTCCGCCGGAAGCTTTTACTCCCAATCCTGCACTCTGGACTGTTTCAGCCATCAACCGCACAACTGCCGTTGTCGCTCCTCCAGATGAGAATCCCGTTGAAGTTTTCACAAAATCCGCTTTGGCTTCCATGCAAAGCTGGCAGGCGCGCACGATTTCTTCATCACTCAAACACGACGTTTCCAAAATCACCTTCAGGATCGCTCCGGATTCATGGCAGACCTTCGCGACTTGGGAGATATCCCGCCGCACGTCCTCATCCTGCCTTGATTTCACGCCCCCGACCCACAGCACCATATCGATCTCGGAAGCTCCCGCTTGAATTGCCTGTCTGGCTTCTGCCGTCTTGATTTCCGTCGTCGTCGCTCCCAGCGGAAAACCGATAACCGTGCAGACTTTGACACTGCTTCCCTTCAGAGCCGCCGTCGCCAATGGGACAAACCGGGGATTTACGCAGACCGCAGCGAATCCGTTATCGAGTGCTTCTCTGCAAATCCGCGCCGCCTGTTCGGGAGTGGCGTCCGGCTTCAACAGGGTATGATCAATGAGAGCGGCTAATTGCTCAATCTTCATTATAAACCTCGTTACTGAGTTTTCCTCAGTATACGATTCTTATTCCGGAATTTCAAGCAAAAAGAAAACCGCATTCAACTGCGGCTTTGGGATAACTCGAGTACTTTCCTGGCTTCCGCCTCTTCCTTTTTCCGGCGCATCTTTTCTTCCATCGGCTTGACATGCTTCTCGTAGCAATCAGGGCAGATCGAATGCGAAAACTCAACATCCGATTCATGCTCGGAAATGTAATTCTCCACCTTCTGCCATAAATCGGATTCGTTGCGCACGTTCTTGCAATAGGCGCAAATCGGCAGCAGTCCCTGCAGCTTCTTCACATGCCGGTTTGCTTCCTCAAGCTCCCGGATGCGATGCCGCAGCGTCTCTTGCAGCGTGATAATCCGCCTGCCGACGCGCATTCTCGCCCGCAGTTGATCGCGGTCCACGGGCTTGGACAAAAACTCGTCCACTCCTGCCTGCATCCCCTCCATGATATCACTCTTATCTTCGCGGGCGGAAATCATCACGATGTAGGTATAGTCGGACTCCGCGAAAGCGCGAATGGTCTTTACGAGCGTGATGCCATCCATTCTAGGCATCATCCAGTCGGTAACAACAAAATTCGGATGATGCTCAAGGAAGATAGTGAGCGCCTCCGCTCCGTCACCTGCCGCGAACACCTCATACCCGAACGACTCCAGCATCTTCTGCATTGTCAAACGGGCGATTTTCTCATCATCGGCAATCAGAACCTTCATGAATTCAATTCCGAGACAATGGCCGTGAGTTCATTCTTAACAAGCTCGAATTCACTCTCGACTTCATCGAGCATGCTCTCCTCGATTGTGGTTTTCAGCTTGCGAACCGTATTATCGATAGAAGCGCACAGCTCGGCGAGTGAATTCGCGCCCACATTCAGCGCGGCTCCCTTCAGGGAATGGGCTTCCCGCCCGACCGTCTCCCAAGTCTGCTCCTTATAAGCCTCGCGGATCAGTCGAATGCGTTCCCTGCCGTCCTCAATCATCATCTGAATGATATCACGAGTGAACTCGGTGTCGCCCATTCCGATCTCTTCCAACCGTGATCTGTCGACCCGGCTGCCTTCTATATCCGCCATGAAATCAGCTCCTCTTTGGTGTTGATACTTCCCAACATCCGCAATGAAAATCCCTTCATTACAGAAAGCGTCATGATCATAGATGCAAGAAACAAGCCCGGTTTCAGGGGCTTGATTGTCTTCGGTCGGGACACCGCAATCTCTGTGAGCATCTGCAATTATTGACTGTTGAATCGGCTGTTTTCCATGCGGCATCAACAAGAAGCGGCGGTGTTCGACACCGCCGCACGTCATAAATTGCCGCTTAAAGTTGAAGGATTGCTGAAAGTCTGAGTTACTTCGCTATCAGCTTTATCTTGGCGTCAATCGCCTGTAACAGCTCGGAATAGGAAACAGCGAATTTCTTCACGCCATCCTCGATCAAGTCGGTCGTTATCCTGTTCAAGTCAATCCCGGCATCCGCAATTGCCTTTAATGTGGCATCCGCTTGCTTGAGATTCACCAGTAGTTTCTCCGACGGTCGTCCATGATCTTTAAATGCTTCCAGCGTTGAAGGCGGAATCGTGTTAACCGTGTCCTTGGCAATCAGTTCGTCAACATAGAGAATATCGTTTAATGCGGGATCCTTGGTGGATGTGCTTGCCCACAGCGGCCGTTGAACCTGGGCGCCGCGATGCAGCAGCGTTTGCCAGCGATCCGTCTCGGACTCCTCAAGGAAATGCCGGTAAGCCAAACAGGCATTCGCGATCGCCGCTTTGCCGGTCAGTTTCTCCTTGCCTTTCTCCCGCAGCTGCTTATCGGCCACCGTATCTACCCGGCTCACGAAAAAGCTCGCCACTGAGGCAATATCCGAGATGCCCTGGCCATCGGCAAGCCGATCTTCAAGGCCGGACATATAGGTTGCGAGCACACTCTTGTACTGCTCAAGCGAAAACAGCAGAGTCACGTTGACGTTGATCCCTTTGCGAATCAAAGCTTGAAAGGCAGGCATCCCCGCTTTTGTGCCCGGAACTTTAATCATCAAATTAGGACGGCTGACCAATCGCCAAAGATGTTCCGCCTCTTTAATCGTGCCTTCCGTATCATGCGCAAGATCCGGTGAGACTTCAAGACTGACAAAACCGTCTCGGCCCTCTGAAGACGCATAGACGCCAGCGAGAGTGTCGGCGGCGCGTGCGACATCACAAACCGCCAGGCTTTCAAATATCTCCTGCGCGGAAGCGTTATGCTTCACTCCAGCTTGAATATCGGCATCGTAATCCGATCCCTTGCTGACCGCCTTTTCAAAGATCGTCGGATTCGAAGTGACTCCGCGAATGCCTTCGGCGACAGCCTGCTCAAGCCCGCCGCTCTCGATAAGTTCCCGGCTGATAAAATCCAGCCAAATCGACTGGCCTGACTCAAGTGCTGCCTGTATAATCGGATGACTCATCTTTCTCCTTGTGAAATGAACTGCCCGGAAACTGCGAACCTGTTACCGTCCTTCAGCTTCTATCTTTAATACTTTTTCCTTGCGCCGGCGGTGCCGTTCTAATCCTGAGAACTTGGCGTTCAGAAACGCGATGACGATCTCCTTCGCCAGTTCCCCACCGATAATCCGGCCTCCCATACAGAGGACATTCATGTCGTCATCCTCCACTCCCTGACGGGCGGAGAAGGTATCGTGACAAACTCCGGCGCGAATACCCTTGATTTTGTTCGCGGCGACACAAGCTCCGACTCCGCTCCCGCACACGATAATCCCGCGTTCCGTCTTGCCGTCAATGACTGCCTGCCCGACCGCCCGGGCATAATCGGGGTAGTCAACGGCATCGGTGGAGTTCGTTCCCAAATCCGTCAACTCATAACCTTTTCCGGTCAGCCAGCCGACGAGTTCCTGCTTCAGCGGATAGCCCGCATGATCCGCGCCAATTGCGATTTTCAAAACTGAATCCTTATCAGATTACTTATTCTTCTCGAAGAGTTGCTTTGCTCTTTCTATAATATTCCCTGCGGTGATGCCGTAGTTCTCGAACAAGATTTTATCGGGCGCCGAAGCTCCGAACCGGTCAATCCCGATGACATCGCCCTGCAAGCCGACATATTTCCACCAGCCTGTCGTGGCTCCGGCTTCAACCGCAATTCGATGCTTCACACTCTTCGGCAGTATTGCTTCTCGATAGTCCTGCGGCTGCTCATCAAACAGTTCCAGACAGGGCATGGACACCACTCGCGTTGCGATTCCGCATCCTTCCAGTTCGGTTTTAGCCTCCAGCGCAATCGCCACCTCACTGCCGGTTGCCAATAGAATCAAATCCGGTTTTCCGTTCGCGGCATCCTCAAGAATATAAGCGCCGCGATTAACCTCGGATTTCAACTGAATTACTTGCTCTATGACCGGCACTCCTTGACGGGATAATGCGAGTACCGAAGGTCCGTTTCTCCGCTCGACCGCGAATTGCCAGCATTGCGCGGTTTCGTTCGCATCCGCGGGTCGGAAAACATATAAGTTCGGCGTCGCCCGCATCGACCAAAGCTGCTCGATCGGCTGATGCGTCGGGCCATCCTCGCCCAGGCCGATGCTGTCGTGTGTGAAGACATAAACCACCGGCAAGCCCGACAGCGCCGCGATTCTCACCGATGGTTTCACGTAGTCAAGAAACGTCAGAAACGTCGAACCGAAAATGATGAAAGGCGCGGTTGCCGCAATTCCATTCAGAATGGCGCCCATTCCGTGCTCGCGAATTCCGAAGCGCAGGTTGCGTCCCGCGCGATTCTCCTTGCTGAAATTTCCGCCATCCTTGATTTCGGTGAGATTCGAGCAAGCCAGATCCGCGCTGCCTCCGATCATCCACGGAATATCGCGGGTTAGGGAATGAATTACTTCCTGGGATGCCTTCCGCGTTGCAATTGATTTTCCAGCTTCTTTCCAAACCGGAAGATTGGATCTCCAGTCAGCGGCAGGCTTCAGACTCCAGAATCTCTCCCACAGATCTCCGAATGATTCGTCGGCTTCGTCGGCCAGTTCAAGTTTTTCGCCCCACGCCTTCTGCAGCTCCGCGCCGCGTTTCTTCGCCAGCCGCATATGCTTGAACACTTCCGAAGGCACATCGAACAATTTCTCCGGATCGACGCTCAGCGCTTGTTTGGTCAATTTCAACTCTGCTTCGCCCAATGGCGAACCATGCACGCCGGGCGTATCCGCTTTATTCGGAGAGCCGTAGCCGATGGTTGTCCTGCATCGAACTAAAGTCGGGCGAGTTGTCTCGGCGATTCCCGCAAGAATCGCTTTGTCAACGGACTCGACATCCAATCCGTCCGCATCCAGCACATGCCAGCCGTAAGCTTCAAACCGTTTATTCACGTCTTCCGAAAACGTAATATCCGTGCGGCCGTCAATCGAAATATGATTATCGTCATAGAGCAGTGTGATGCAGCCCAAGCCCAGATGTCCGGCTAATGACGCCGCCTCGGACGCGACGCCTTCCATCAAGTCGCCGTCGGAACATATCCCAAACACTCGAAAATCTATGACTTCATGGTTCTCGCGATTAAACATCGCCGCCAACTGTTCGCGAGCGATGGCGATGCCAACGATATTACCCACGCCCTGCCCTAACGGCCCGGTCGTCGCTTCGACACCTGGCGTCACAAACAATTCGGGATGACCGGGAGTAATGCTCTCCCACTGCCGGAACTGCTTCAGATCGTC
>JAHIZR010000238.1 GCA_018814465.1 bacterium
TCGTTATAGCAGGGCAGCAGGACAGCTATGGACAGGTGATCGGGAAGATCAGCCGCTGTTACAGTCGGGGAGGTTTGCATGCACAATTTCCTTGCGTCCTTTAAGAGGTGATCATCGGTTCTGTTTCGAGACAGGCCAGAGCGCGAGACCGGGCCGAGAATGGGCTGAAGCGATGGGTAATGCATGAGCGGCATCCACCGTCAGACCATAAGCGGCCACGACTTGTGAATCCTGATTCAGCCAGCTGTAATAACTCGGGTGCGATCTCGACAGCAGGTAGATATCGCCATCGTGATCGGCGATGACGCGGCGGATTTCACTCTGCATTATTGTCTGTTTGGAGGGATCGGTTAAGTTGCTGAGCACGCGCACCCAGCGGATTTCCCCGGGGAACAGTGGAACCAGATAACCCCAGGGCCGGGTGTTGGCCATAATAACCAGGGTATTTTGCGGATTGGAGATTGCCGGAAGCTGAACATTCCAGAACTCATCTCCCCAGCGCACCCGTTCATGCTGCACCGAATTCACCGCCACGAAAATATATACGAAAGCCGCCGCGAGGATTCCGGTCCGCAGCAGTCCATTCGAAATCAGCTTGAAGAGCAGCAGTACAATGAGAAGCGGGCCAACTTGCTCAGTGACGGATGTATACCGGATAACCGAAAATTTGTACTGCCAGATAAAATAGGAAACGATGAAGAAGACCAGCAGGAAGAGCTCGGGCTTGGAAAAGGCAAGTGTTTTGCCGCTCTTGCGCGAGACGTTCATGGTGTCTGTCTTGATCAGGAAGCGTTGGGCGAACCAGTACAGGCAGGAGATAATCAGCAGCCCATAGATGACGGCGTAGCGGCTGTCGCGAGCCATGTTCTGAGTCTGGGTATAGTGATTATCGAACGCTATTTCAAACGGCCGTATCAAGCCCTGCAGGAAAGTTTCGGCAAGATAACGGTTATCGGCATATGAGACCGGATCGGCCCACGACGACTGAAAGATCTGATTATAGAAAGGGAAAAGGGGATTCTGGAAATGATGATAGAGTTTAGCCATCCAGAATCCGTTTGTGATCAGGAATCCGATCAGGAAAGCGCCGCACCAGAGAAGCAGCACGCGGGCGCGGCCGGACCAGCTTGTTTCCACTATCAAAAAAGCAGCCGCGATGCCGACCGCATAGATCAGCAGAGTCAGCTTGAGACCGACTCCCATCCCAAAGATAAGGGACGCGATAATGACTCGATTGCGCGCTTCGGGAGCGGACAGCGAATCATGGTCGGCAAGCGCTTTCAGGAAAAGATAGAGGGCAGTCAGCGCGAATAAGCTTATCAGCGTATCATTCTGCGAAGCTCCGAGTTCTCCGATAAAGATCGGCGCGTAGGAGCCCAGGGCTGCGCAGACAATCGACAGTCCGAGCCGAAGGTTAGGCGACAGTGTGCGAAAGAGCAGAAAAGCTGTCGCGAAAACCAGCCCGATATTCAGTCCGTGGATTCCTCCCATCAGAAAACCGAGGAGTTTCGGCGGCAGATAGGTGATTCCAAGATAGAAAGGCAGATCGAGGAGGGGATTGAGGTAGCTTTGCAGCTGCGCGGGAGCGAAATCGAAATCGAGTCTGCCGGTCAGGAAAGCGAACGGATTATAGTAGTGATAGTTGCGAAGATCCCAGTTATTGTCCTGTCCCAGATGGATGGAAATGAATCCGCAGAGAATAAAACCGATTACGAAAACGGCAAGCTGCAGATGCCGGTGATATGACTCCGCAATCCAAGGCGCGCTCGCTTTCGCGGCTGTCGGGGCAGTCTCCGGTTTGGATTTGCGGGAGTGTTTGGCTGACTTGGCAGTCATGAGAATTGAATTCGGTATCGGAGGGGGGTAATATGAAGTCAAAAATATTCTTCAGACTTCAAGAATATAAGCATTTATAGCCTTGAATCAACTATCATGCAGGATTGCCTTAAAGATCAACTCCTCGCTCTATTATCTACAATAATTACAAATATATAAAAGCCTTACATGGAACTCCATGCTCGATCAACAGGAGGCAATAGATCTTCAAAGTATTCAAGTGATTTGCCGTTTTCATTTTTTCATAGAATATTGAGACGGTTAGGCGCAGAAGTTGTATATTATTGATATTTATGTGGTGGAATTGCGCATCTCTTGCGCACGTGGATTTGATTGCTTATTTTATATAGAAATTGATTTCGAAAATCAGAAGGTGAAGCCAGCAATCCTCTGCCAGTTCTGCTTCAGAAATCGAGATAGATATAGTTGGAGGTTCTATTCGAAACTTGTTAACACAGGCCGGGTTTAAGATATTGTATTCATTGATTAAAAGACATATTCTCATCGTTGCTTTGTGCTTGTCAGCCAGTTGTCTGTCCCTCTCCTGCAATGCTCCGCATGACAATCCTCTCGATCCCGAATCCAAGTATTTCAATGGTTCAAAGTATTCCCTTGAAGACTTTGCGGGTTGCGTGAGATCCTTGCATACCTCGCGGAGTTTTCCAACGACGGATGTCTATTCAGTCATAGTCGAGGGATCGATGTCCCAGGATGTCGAGATGGATTCCGTATGGGTGATCTATCGGAACCGGACTCCGGTCGAGCTGGAACGGCTTGATCTTGGTTTATGGGGAACCATTCTATCGTCCGCCTATTTTAACACCACAGATCCGCAGATGATAGGTGTGATGGGTCAACCGTTCGTAATCAGTTTCGCTGTGACCGGTGATGAGATCTATACTCTCGAACCACTTTACCTGATCCGATTGATTGAGGAGACGCCTCGACTGATCAGTCCCGCCGCCTATGACACTGTTGGCCAGCAGCCCTTGCTGAAGTGGGAGACCTTCAGCGCGCCGTACGAAATCCGGTATCAGGCTTCCGTCTGGCGGGATGAAGTCGGATTTGAGGTCGAGACCTGGTCTTCGGATTTCCTTCCGGACTCGGTGCATGAAATCGAGACAGGAGAAACGCTTGTTGTCGGGAATTATTATTGGGTTCTTTATGTGATTGATGAATTCTTAAACCGTTCGAGGTCTCACGAGGGTGAGTTCGTTGTGCGGGAGGAAGCCGGATCATGAGCCAGAGTACTTATCTGCTGACTTCGGAACAGATTCTGGATGTCGGCCAGAAGCTGCTTGAATTGCGGCCCGTGGAAGAGGTTCTGAACTCGGTTTTGGAAGCGGCGGCAACGACGATGCGCGCGGAGACCGCGATGATCCTGCTTCATGATAAGGCCAGCGATTCGCTGACGGTGGCGGCTTCGCGGCATGCGGGAGCGGGCGAAGCGCGGACTTTGGATCAGATTTCGCGTTCGCTGATTGACGAGTGCATTAGGGACGCTCGCCCGGTGCTTACGGAGAGCGCGGTTGAGGATCCTCGTTTTTCCGGCAAGCAGTCCGTGATTCTGCAGCATATTCAGGCGGCGGTGATTATTCCTCTGCGAGGGAAAGCCGGCGTGGAGGGCGCGATTTATCTGGACAGCCGTTCGGATCGCGGGCTCTTTCGCAATGAGAATCTGGAACCGATGGCAACCTTAGCGGCAATCTCGACCTTGGCTATCGAGAACGCGCGGCAGTATGAGAGCGCGCAGCGGCAGATTGATTATCTGAAGAGTGAAAAGCAGGGCCGCCCGTATTTGTTGGTTGGTTCATCTCCGGCGATGAAAGAGTTAAACGCGATGATCAACCGCATCGCGCCGACGGATCTGCCGGTTATCATCACGGGTGAATCCGGGACGGGGAAGGAGCTGGTGGCGCGCGAGATTCATAATGGATCGAGCCGCAAGGACAAGCCGTTTATTTCACTTTACTGCGGCAATATATCTCCGGAGCTGTTTGAAAGCGAGCTCTTCGGACATAAGCGCGGATCCTTTACGGGAGCCGTGAATGATAAGGAAGGGCTGGTGGCCGCCGCGGAGGGGGGATCGCTTTTTCTCGATGAAGTCGGCGATATTCCTACGAAGCATCAAGCGAAGCTGCTGCGCTTCCTGCAGGACTCGCAGTATCGGATCGTGGGTGACACGGTAATCCGGTCGGCAAACGTGCGAATCATTACGGCGACGAACAAGAATCTTGAAAAAGAAATCGAAGCGGGGAATTTCCGGGAGGATCTTTTCTATCGTTTATATATTCTCCCGGTGATTGTTCCGCCGCTGCGCGACCGGCTGTCCGATATTCCGTTTCTGGTGAAGCATTTTTTAAAGAAGCATGTCGGCGCGGGCGGATTGCCGAGCGGAATCTCGGCGGAGGCTTTGCGGCGGCTGATGAATCATACTTGGCCGGGCAATGTGCGGGAGCTGGAAAACACGATTGCGCGGGCGGCCGTAGTGGCCTCCGGCGCAAGAATTGAAGCGGGCGACATTCTGCATCAGCAGTTGAAAGCCGTTAACATTCATATGAAGGATCTAAGCTGGAAAGCGGCGGAGCGCGCGCATATTCTGAAAGTGCTCTCCTTATGCGAGGGGAATAAAACTCAGGCGGCGAAGGAGCTTGGAGTTTCGAGAAGATATCTACACTATCGGCTAAAGGAATGGGAAGAAGCAACCGATCAGAAAGAAGATGACGGATAACTTTCCAACCATAATGCTCATCTTGAGACTTCTCGCGCACTCGAATTCAGAATCATTCGCGGCGAATAATCCGTGTGTATAACAACCGAACAGAACAGGATTCCGGCCGGGTTGCGCACCTTAGAGGACTCGATAACCGGACGTTTTCCGTGCTTAGCCCGGCTCGGCAAACGGGCGGATTCCGGCAGGGTATCGCGCCCTAAAAATCTCGTTTGCTTAAGGATGTTCGGCGCTTAAACCCTGCTCGGCGGTTGAAACGTTCTTATACATACAATGGCGGCGATCTGAACAGCGGAAAGAAATTCTAACTAAGACCCCTCACTTAGTGGAACCCCTCAAACACAGAATCATTGACCGGAAGTTGATCATTCGCGGTGATCTTGCTTCGTGTTATTACGGGCGGGATGCCAGACTTGATCGCACGGTCTTTCTGAAGATATTGAATCCGTCGCTGACCGCGGATAAGGATATTTGTGCCCGGTTTGAGCGCGAAGCGAAAGCGGCGGCGCGGTTGGATCATCCGAATCTTGTGCGGATTCACGAATTCGGAGAAGACCCTGAGGAGGGGCTCTATATGATCCTTGAGTGGATCACCGGGAAATCTCTGCGGGAGCATCTGAAGGGCGGCAAGCGGTTCAGCGATTCCGAATTGATCGCATTGGCCGGGCAGGTGCTTGCCGGTCTGAAGGAGCTGCATCGAGCGGGGATTCTGCATCGCGATGTGAAGCCGGAAAATATTTTAATCGGCAACGACGGTCGCGCGCGCATCACGGACTTCAGTCTGGCGGCGTTGCAGGGATCGGTGAAGTTGACGCATCATCAGGCAATCGTGGGGACGCCGGCTTATATGTCGCCGGAGCAGGCGGCGGGACAGAGTCCCGACGGGCGTTCCGATCTATTCTCGGTGGGAACGATTCTGCTCGAATTAGCGACGGGGACAAATCCGTTTGAGGCGGGTGAATTGCTGGAATCATTGCGGCGAATTCGCGAACTGAACGTGCAGGTTGATGAATTGCTGGGGGATGATTTTTCCGACGATCTGAAGCGTTTGATCGCTTCCTGCCTGGAAAAGGATCCGTCCCGGCGAATTGCCTCCGCGGAAGCGGCGCTGAATTTGATCGGCGAACATGAACAGCCCGCTCTTAAGACTCCTGCCCAACAGAGACGCGGACGATCTTATCTCTATCTTGCAGGATTTATCGTACTGCTGGTTTTCGCGGCTGTTTATTTGCGAACCGATGAAACCCGGCAACCCGAAACCTCCGCTCTTTCCGATACGACACAACCGGCCGGAACTTCGGAAGACACGACCGTGACGCTTAAAGCAGCGGAAGATACACTCTCCGCAGGCACGGTACCAGAGCGAATCATTGATGTACGGGAGGAAAACTCCTCCGCAGCTGACCAACCGAATAAGCCACTCCCGGCGAAAGAATCTTCCCCGCGCTCCGTCACTCAGGATTCACCTCTTCAAGCTCAGGATCCGCAACCGAATCTTCCAGACAGCATAGACCTTTATCTCACGACTGAACCCTGGGCGCATATTCTGATAAACGGTCAGCGCATCGGAACAACGCCCTTGAAATCAGTATTACGGCTGGCGGCCGGCGAACATGAATTCACATTTCAGAATCCTGCCTTTCCCGTCATAATGAACAAGCGAACGATAGCGGATTCGACATCCAA
>JAHIZR010000239.1 GCA_018814465.1 bacterium
GACAGCAGTTGCGACGAAGTGATGTGCTCAATACCTTTAGCAGGATGCCGCAGGGAACCGTCGTAGCCAAGCGGCGCGCGAATATGATCCGTGCCGGAGACATAAAACAAATACGAGTCTTCGGTCGGACGCAGAGGCGTCGGCCAGTTATGCCGCTGCAGCTCTTCCGTGCGCGACTTCAGCAGTTCACCGAGCTTGGGTCCGCGTTCAATCACTTGCCGCCAGAGTGGAGCCGCGATCTGCTTCAGCTTGCTGTGCATGCCCTCGACAGGAAAGAGGCCATAGTGCCCTAATGTCGCCGCGAGCAGTCTCCCCATCCCGCCGGATAAGGTCGTTTCCGTGTAAGCTTGTTCGAGCAAATCGGCGCCCTCCGCGCTCGCGGTCTGCAGAGCGGAGACAAGCGTGTGAACCAGCGCTGTCATTTCAGCAGGGATAGCATAGCGTCCGACTTCAAAGCCGGGGATTGTTTTATCGGGAGTGAACTCGAGTGATTGCAGTTCCCCGGATGCGTCGGCATAGAAAGATTTGCTGATTTCAGCAAGGTCGTGGTCTTCGCCTTCCAGCCAGAAGATGGGCAGAACGGGCTGCTTCAGGCTGGCTTCAAGCGCGCGCGCCAAGCGCACACAATGATAGGCCTTAATGAATGTGTAAAACGGTCCGCCCAGAAAACCCACTTGCTGTCCGGTGACAACGGCAACCGCTTTTCCTTCAGCGAGCAAATTCAAGCGATTGAAGGCGGATGGTGGCAAGCCGTATTGCTGGCCTTCCGCTTCAATAATACTCGCCAACTCTTTCCAAGGATATTTGCGCGCAAGCTGTTGTTGCGCAGCCATCTGACAGGATTGCATGTCAGCAGGGGGACAGGCGTACAGCGCATCCGCTGCCGGATCATCCGCAATCACCGACTGCCAGACGCGCGAGAAGCCGGGCAGACTGTTATAGGGAATGGCCGTGTAATGGGAAGTGTCTTGTGAATTATTTGCGGGCAAGCAGGATCAACCGGGGTGTGGTTTTGGAATAGAGGCTGCCATCATAGTCGCCCCAGAACTCAAGCAAATGCAGCCCATGACGGGCGATCAAATTTTTAAAATCTTCTGTTTGGTACAAGCGAACGGATTCAGTGATATCGCGAGTTTGGCTTTGTCGAGTCAAGTGTACTTTCTTGATGACACGACGGTTATCCTCAACAAGTTCCTTCGCGATGACAGCTTCATACTCGTCTGTCTTGATGATCTCCTGCGGCGAGAAGTTATCAATCAGCCAAAAGGGATTGATTGTATCGATCAGAAGTGTCCCATCGGGAAGCAGAACCCTGACCAATTCAGCAAAGACTCGCTCGTTTTCACTCTCAGTCTCGAAATAGCCAAAAGAGGTGAAAAGATTGACAACCAGTTCGAACTCGGTGGAAAAGGGAAGTTCGCGCAAATCCCCCTGCAGAAAACGGGGTTGAGGATACAGACCGGCGGCGCTTTCCTGAGCGAGGCGAATCATCACTTCGGACAGGTCCAGTCCGGTAACCTGTGCGCCAAGTTTGGCGAAAGCGATGCTGTGACGACCCGTTCCGCAGGGCAAATCGCCGACGGTTATTCCTGCCTCAAGCTTTAGCTTGTTCCAAATGGTCTCAACGAAACAGACGGCTTCCCGGTCATCACGATGCGGATAGAGAGCCAGATAGTCCTCATCGAACCAGTCTTGATACCAGTCGGAAACTGTCGGTGGCGCGGACATCTTATAGATAAGTACAATATAAGTTTAAACTAAGGAATATCAAAATATAGCAATTGAAGCTCGGAAAGTCAACGAGCAGGCGATTGGGCGAGCAAGCTTAAAGAGAACGGGCGCAGATTGCTCTGCGCCCGTAGCTACCTCAGGATTCATCTTGGGGGTTATTGATTCTGAGTTACTCGTTTGGCTAATATATACCGCGAGAAGTGATTGGTAATGGCGTGGACAGTGTAGTCCGACATATCAAGCCAGAACTCATGCTCTACAAATTGTCCCTCTTCGGGGACATAATAAACGCGAAGGTCTTCATCGAAATCGAAATCCGGATCGTAAACAAGGTGGATCATATCGACCCAGATCTCAACGGGTTCGTTAAATTGCAGGGGATGCGGACCGAAGTCGGCAATGGCATAACCCGGATTCTCAGAATAGACGCTTACTTCGCAATCGTAGGGCAGTGCGTTCGGAGGAATACGGCAACCGTACCATTCGACCCACAGCCAACCACCGTGAGATGCTTCCATCCACCGCGATCCGAATATCGGTTCGCCATCCCACCAACTGTCGAGATTCCCTTGGGGC
>JAHIZR010000240.1 GCA_018814465.1 bacterium
CGAGCAGCGACACATCTTTAAGCAGGGCGGAGCCCCCTTGATTTAATATAATCTTCTTGACCGGACAGCCGAAGTTCAGATCGAGTCCGTCGGGATTCAATCCCGCCAGCACTCGTGCCGCATCTGCCGCTTGCTCGGGATCGGTGGCAAAGAACTGCACGAAATACGGCCTCTCTTCAGGCTCGAATTTAGCCATGTGCAGTGTCTTTTCGCCATTCCGGCGAGCGCCTTCACCGGACAGCATCTCTGAAAAAACCATCGCCGCGCCATACCTGCGCGAGATCCGCCGCATCGCCGTGTCCGTATAGCCCGCCAGAGGAGCCAGAATCGCAGGCGAAGAGAGCGTCAACGGACCGAGTCGGGTTGTCAGATTTCGTACCGCCGGATTGGATTCAAGCGCAGCGGAATTTGAGATGGCGGACGGCATTATTTGGGCTTATCCGCGGAAAGAATCAGCTCCATCGAAAACCACTGCAGTTCGGAAGGGGGGAGGAACCAGGTTCCGTAAAATTCGACATTTGTGAAGCCGATATCCGTGAGCAGCTTTCGCAACTCCGGAACCGAATAGCAGCGAATTCCATCCGCTTCAGGATTTTCACCCTCCAGCACCACGGTTCCGTCGGGACAAACTAGTTGCCAGGGACCGCCCAGACGACAGGAAATCGGATCGAAGTCGCCCCGATGCAGCAAGAATCCATCCTCTAATTCCATCCATTCCGGACCAAGATGGGCGGAAATCGTATAGGGATGTTGTCCGGTCAGCAGAATCTTGCCGCCCGCTTTCGTCGCGTCCCAGATGTTGTGAAGCGTCTGTTCGTTCTCTTCATCCGTGCCGAATCCGAAGCTCATTCCCAGCACGGTAACCCGGTCATAGGGTTCGTCGACCGTGAAATCCCGCATATCACCGGCCGCGAATGTCGTTTTCAAGCCTCGGTCGCTTGCTTGATCCTGCGCGTACTTGACCAGAGTCGGGCTGAGATCTATGCCGTGAGCTTCGATTCCCCGCTCGGCAAAAAGGTTCGCCTGCATCCCTGCTCCGCAGCCGAGATCCAGCAGTGTCATCCCCGGTTCCATCTGGAGAACATGAAAACAGACGTCCACGACCTGCTCACATTTTATGATCGCCGCATCGTCGTTGGCCAGAAGTTTTATCCGCCAGAACTCTGCCCAGAATTCTTCCCAGGTTTTTTCGGTATAGCTGAAAGTGTTCGACATTTCGAGTTTCTATTATGTTTGTGGAGGTGGGATTAATGGAATGGTCTGCGAAACTCAAAAAATATAATGGATTCCCGCTCCAAAAGCAAGCTGGATTCACCTTCATGAGGAAATCTATATTTCTATTTATTAGTGGTTTACTATAATTCCACCCCGCTGTACCTCATCTATCCATCCGATTCGTAATATGACTGAAGCCTAATTAGAAGTTTCTGTCAATCTGCTGAACTCTCTTGACTTTTTATGGACGTTGGTTTATTTTATACAAGTTGGCAGGGTTCGATATGGCTTGTTCCATGTTGCGACCTTACTAGCCTTCGATTTGACTCAGGAGCCTGATCTCATTGCCGCTTCGTTTCGCCGTTTCCGCCCCCGACGAAATCCCCAGCAGTATCGAGCACAGCTTCAGAGATGAGGAGAGGATACCCCCTCTCGGTTCCCTAAGGGTAGGTGGATGAGTTTCTGAAATCGCAAGATCAAGCAGGACAAATCCGTCAGTAATAGAAATCGGGGCGAACACGGAGCAATCTTGAATGAGTAAGAAACTCTACGTCGGCAATCTCCCTTTTACCTCGACCGAAGAGGAGATCAAGGAACTCTTCGCCGCTCACGGTGAAGTCATTTCAGTAGCACTCGTCAACGACCGCGAAACCGGACGCCCGCGCGGCTTCGGCTTCGTTGAAATGGACGATGACGCCGCCGGCGCGGCTATTGCAGCGCTTGATGGTAAAGAATTCGGTGGACGTTCGCTGCGCGTTAATGAAGCTCGCGAACGTGAACGCAGGCCCCGTTCCGAATAATTCCGCCTGAATGAGAATAAAGCCCGTATCGACAAATACGGGCTTTTTTACTCTTACTCTGTTTCGAGATACTTTATTGGTTCAGCAATGTGGCTTTTGCCGCCAACTGCTCGATTTGCTTTCGAATATCATTAACTTGCTTCTGACACGATTGACTGTCGCCCTGGTCTGCGGTTTCCTCAAGTTTTATGCCCGCATCGTGCAGTTCCGCGCTTGAAATCAGTCCCGCAGTGCCGGCTAAATTGTGACCCAACCGCTTCGCCTGCTCAAGATACACGGCATCCTGCGGAAGCGGCAGCATGTCAAGCTCATTCAGAAACTGACTCGAAAACTCAGACAAGTCCACAGACGGAGGAACCGCTGACAGCATCTCCTGAAGCTGCTCTGCCAGTTCCGCGATACTGAAGGGCTTTGCCACCACGCTATCCACACCCAACTCCGTCATTTCCTGCTTCAAGGATTCATCCAACCGCTCTGCTAATCCAAGAATCTTCATTGTCTCATTTTGCTTTGATGAACGAATTTTCTTGATCAGGGCTTTTCCATCCAGGCTCTTGAATCCCATATCAATGACCAAAACGGGGGGGCGACCCTTGATCTCCGCCTGAACTTGAGTGCTGTCTGCTGCCAAATGATATGACAAGTCAGCGGAATGGAGGGCTTGCTCAACGGCCTGGATCGTCGAGTCGTCTTCTGATGCGAATAATATACTGTAATCGCACTGACAGTGATCCAGGACGCCAGTCTGGAAATTAAAGCTCCGTATGAAGCTGAGCAACTCCTCACCTATGATCGGCTTGCGAAATATCTTCAAAGCCCCCATCTTCTTCAGGACTCTGAGTTTCGTCTGATCTCTTTCAGCCGTACTGACCGCAAAAGGTATTTTGAGCGATTTCGCTTCAAGAAGTTCGAGCAGCTCCACGCCGTTCATGCCCGGCAGATTCAGATCCAGAAGTATCAAATCCGGCTTCTTCTTTACGATTAGTTCATAGGCTTGTGGACCGTTGCGGGCGACGATTGTCTGAAACGTCGTCTTCGCAAAAATTCTCGCCAGCATGTTTGCGGTAATCGAGAAATCCTCCACGATGAGAATCGTTTTCGAACCGCTACCGCTCTTTGCTTCATGTGCTGCTTTCAGCTTCTCGATAATATCCTCAACCGATGCTTTCAGTCGGTTCATATTAACCGGCTTGACGAGAATATCCGTCACGTGGAGCGAGGATAATTCCCACAAAGTATTTTGATCAACCGTGAGAATCTCAAGGATAATCGGTGTGGAATCGGAGATCACTGCTTTAATCTTTCGCAGGGCTTCGCCAATCTTGGATGGCTCCACATCCAGTTCGACGATTATGCCGGCAATCTTGACTGAAGAAAGCAACTGCTCCGCTGTTTCCATCGTGTCGGCGGTAAGCGTCTTGCACCCAAGACTTGTAAGGAGCTTCTCCAGTACTTTCTGATGAACCCCGTTTTTTGTTATAACCATAAAGGTCGGCTGTTCGAGTTCAGGCAAATCCGATGAACCCTCAAACTCGTCAATCAGATGCTTAAGCTCAGCCTTTTTTATCGGCTTCGATAAAGAAGTCCAGACATTAAAATCCTTTATCTGGGGAGCCAACTCTTCGGTTGAAGTCGCACTCACCGTAATCACACGAGTCGCATCGAGATCAGAGTTTTCCCGAAGCTTTTTCAGAACCTCGACTCCCTCCATGTCCGGATAGAGCATATCCAGTAAAATGACATCCGGCTGCTCTTGATTCGCGCGCGAAATCGCTTCCGCGCCTGTATAAGCACTGACCGTGCTGTGGCCCCAGGACTTGATCATCTTGACAAGCCAGCCGTGAGAGATCTTTTCGTCTTCACAAACGAGAATTTTCAGTGCCATGCCGTGTTTGCTGCTTTGGGTTGATAATCGAAAACATCATGAGCGCAGTCATGCATTATATGACGCGCAACTTCCTTGCCAGTTGCGTTTCAAGTGTTTCCCCTGACTAATACGCGCTTATAGCCGCTCATATCGCCGCTTAGCCCGGACAGCAGAAGCATGCCTGCACCCGGCACTTTTGAATCCAGCGTGGCAGCCTTTCCCTGCTTAAGTTATGCAATTGATAAAAGGACTCTGGAGGTCATATTCAAATCCTCAAGCATCTTGAATCGCTTTCCGGTGCAGCTTAAATCATGGATGCGTGCGAAACCTCAGATTCTCGTTGTTTTGAGTACTATCGACCCGCTTGATATTTATTGTTCATCCTCAATCAATACGGTTGACTTATCTTTATGCAACCCCTATCTTATACAAATTGAACGTAATTATTGAAACGATCCTCGAAAAAAGGAGAATAACGAATGTTCCGGACGTCTTTAGTGACGATACTGCTCTCAGCCACCGCGATGCTTTTCGGTATTTCAGCGAATGCTGGGATTGTGACAGTTTCATCTTTCGGTGCCGCCGGAGATTATGTAACTATTGCCCAAGCCTTAGGCGCTGCTTTGGACGGCGATACGATCCTTGTCGGCCCCGGTGATTACAATGAGAATATCAGTGTTTCTCATGAAGTCACGATTCTGGGAGCGGGCTTCGATCAGACTTCCACCCAAAGCTTTACGTTCTATCAAGGAGCCACAGGTTCCACCCTCGAAGGATTTCATTGCGAAACCGGCGGGAATGCCATCAATTTAAAGGCTGCCTCTGATTCAATCAGCATCCGCCGTTGCCGGCTTGTCTCCACCTATATGGCCTGGGATATTCTGGCTCGCGAGGGCGGCTCGACGGGAATGCATCTTGCCGTTGAAGACTGCATTTTCATTAATACGACATCGACCGCTGACGCAATGGCGCTCTATAATGATTCCTGTATGGTGCGCAATTGCCTGTTCGCGCATGTCAATCCGAGTTCGTCTTCCGGCAAAGCTTTCAACGGCTACATCCACGATCTGAGTGTGATCAACTGCACGTTTTTGAGCTACTATTCGCTGTTCGGCATTACCGGCAACAATTCACTGCTGTTTCTGAACAATATCGTTTATGACTGGACGACGTCTCCGAATTGGGGAAGCTATCCCATCGGAGCCGTCTTTGACTATAATGCTTCTTCCGGCGATATTCCGCCGGGCACGAACGGACTGCTGCTCACGTCGAATCCGTTTGTGGACTATGATGAGAGCGGAATATACATTCGTGATGTATCCGATCTTCATCTTGCTCCGGGATCCGACTGCATTGATGCGGGACACCCCAGTTTGCTCGATTTGGATGACTCCCGCTCCGATATGGGTTGCTATGGCGGCACTCATCCTTTGATTGATACCGGAGCTCCGGCCTATCCGTTCACTATTCAACTTGACATTGATCCTTCGGTCATTCCGGTCGGAGATCAATTGAATGTCGAGACGACCGGACGCATTGGACCGAGGTACTAAGCATGAGCTGCCGTGAATTTCTAATGCATAGTCTGCTTTGTTTGTGCCTGCTGCTGTGCTCGGGATCGGCCGTCGCTGAAATCGTCGCCGCTGAATACTTCATTGATAACGATCCCGGAATCGGCAGCGGCACTTCCGTCACGATTACTTCCGGCGACACCGTCAATTCGGCGATACTTGCTGACATGACGGGATTCGAAGACGGATCCCACAGGTTTTTCATCCGCTATCAGGATGAGACCGGCCGATGGGGAGTAGCTGTTGCTTCCTGGTTTTTCCTGTTGCCTTCTGGTTCATCCGGTTATGAAGAGCGCGCTTTGACAACCGCCGAGTATTTCTTTGACAGCAATCCCGGAGTCGGTAGCGGCACCCCGCTTTCCGTAACGCCGGGCGACGAAATCAATCTTACGGAATTGATCTACTGCTCCGGACTCGGCATTGGTACTCATAGACTGTCTATCCGATATCAGGATGATACGGGTGTCTGGGGATTTCCTGAAGCCAGACTTTTTTATATTATCCCGAATTCGGAGTCGGACTACGAGGCACGTTTCCTCATTGCCGCCGAGTACTTCTTTGATTCCGATCCCGGCGAGGGCAATGGCACAAGCATCAGTATTGAATCACTCGAAGAAGCGTCTCTGCTCATTCAGGATGAACTATCCGACTTGCCCCAGGGACCGCATCGCTTTCTGATTCGCTATCAGGACGATCAAGGCAGATGGAGCGGAGTGGAGGGCTTGCGTTTTTTCATTCTGCCCGAACAAACTCCGCCGCCGGTACAATCCTGTTTCACTGCCGCCGAGTTCTTTGTCAACGTTGATCCCGGCGTCGGTCTTGGTATTCCCTTGCTGCCGGAGGATGGAGTCTGGGATGAACGAGATGAGACGGTCGTTCATGCAATCTCCGGTATTCCCGCAGGCAAACACTGGATCGGCATTCGTTTTCAGGATGATGCAGGTCATTGGTCGATTACACTTGCGGACAGCTTCATCGTCGAACCGGTGCTGACCATTCGCATCTCCGGCAGCGCTGCGATTCTCGATTGGATCACAGCGGGTGATCCGACGACTTTTCACGTCCTTCGCTCGGAAAACAGCGACGGAGTGTTCTCTGAAATAGGAACCACTTCTGATACAACTTTCACCGACAGCGGCATTATCGATGTCAGCGACGTCGGATTCTATCAAGTCACGCGCGATCTGAACGCTCGCGGGGAGTCAGCCTTTCGGCTGCCTGCGCGAAATGCAATCCAGGAGCAGTAGCATTTCTTCTATTGTTTGTACAAAAACCGCCTTCTTAAGGCGGTTTTTATGGAGAATTACTTTAAACAATCCTCCGATTTCATGATTCTGGATTGCCGCGAAATAGCCGGCACTTAACTGGTAAGCTCTTCGAAAGTAGCAAGTAATGACATATTAGTAAATTAGATGGCACGATTCTCATTTGGATGACCCATTATTACTAAAGATTCGTGCTATGCTTGTAATCGCAGCGTTTGATGATTATATTAGATATCTAACTCTTGAATGAACTATACGATAATGATAAAGCGTTTTCTTTTAGTAATTCTGTGCATCCCTCTGTTTTCAGCCACCGCTCAGGACAGCCTGAATGTCAGTATGTTAGGCTGGCTGCATAATTACTGGGATTTGGCCTATGAGACCGAAGTTGAGGGTAGCTACGCCTATTGTGTTACCCGCTACACGGGGCTAAGAGTTGTTGATATAAGCGATCCGCTGAATCCATTTGAGGTGGGATCTTGTGAGACGTCCGGATCCGCTTTCGGACTGGCCCTTTCCGGCAACTACGCATATGTCGCGGATGGAGGTGATGGTCTGCGAGTGATCGATATTACTGACCCTTTTAACCCCTTTGAAGTTGGTTTCTATGACACTCCGGGAAACGCGCTCGGAGTTGCCGTCTCCGGCAATATCGCCTATGTCGCTAATGAAACCGCCGGACTCATTCTGATCGATGTATCGAATCCTTCAGCACCGGCTTATTTGAATACTTTTAACACAGCAGGTATGGCGAGAAATGTTCTCATTGAAGACACTCTCGCCTTTGTCGCGGATGATAGCAACGGATTGCGGATCATCGATATCTCGGACCCCATGCTGCTATCGGAAATCGGCTTTTATGATTCCCCCGGTCATGCTCAAAAGACCTGCATTGCAGAAAATTTCGCTTATCTGGCAGACGGTGGAACTGGACTCCGGATTGTGGATATCTCGAATCCTGCACTCCCTAATGAAGTCGGATACTACGATACACCGGGGTATACCTATGGAGTGGCGGTCAGAGACAGCTTGGCTTATTTGGCTGATGGAGATCTCAGCCTGCGAATTTTGAAAATCTCTGATCCTGCGGCACCCGTTCAAATCGGATATCGAAATACCGGCGGCAATTCGCAAGATGTCTTTATGTACGGGGACTATGCTATCCTCTCGGATAAATACAGCGGCTTGCGGCTGATGGATGTGTCAGTACCCACCTCGCCTTTTGAAGCGGGAGCGTATGACACACCAGGACATTGCATCAATGTCGAAATCTCAGAAGGCTATGCTTACATCGCAGATGTTCAAGACGGCATGCAGATTGTAGATGTTTCCGATCCGGCAAATCCCCTGGAAGTTGGACGTTGTGCGACTGCCGGCTGGGTCTGGGATGTTGCCGTGTCCGGTAGCTATGCCTATGTTGCAGACAACTACGGAACCACCAACGTATACGGAGGATTGCGGATTATTGATATTACGAATCCCGCATTACCGGTTGAAGTCGGCTTCTGCGATTCACCTGGTAATCCTTATGCTGTTGCGGTTGCAGGGAACTATGCCTATCTTGCCGACGGTCTTGAAGGTTTGAGAATCGTTAACATATCCAATCCTTTCTCTCCAGTTGAAGTTGGTTTTCTTAATACACCGGGTTTGGCATCAGGTGTTGATGTGTTAGGAGATTTAGCTTTTATCGCTGATGGCAACGGTGGCTTAAGAATCGTTGATATCGCAAATCCAACGTCACCGGAAGAAGTGGGTGTCTTCGATGAAGTAATGATTTTCAACGATGTCGTGGCTTCGGAAGATTATGCTTATCTGACGTTCGAGATTAACGGCGAGTTCCATGCAAATGGGTTAGCTGCTGTCGATGTATCCGATCCTGCGCATCCATTTGAAGCCGGAAACTATACGACACCCGGCAATGCAAGAGGATTGGATGTTGTGGGTGACTTTGCCTTTATCGCGGATGATTGGGCTGAATTATTAGTCATCAATATCTTGGATCCTGCTGAAATGACGGAAGCCGGACATTCGAGATTGCTCGGTGGAAGCGCGTATGGCGTCGCCTCGGATGGATGTCTGGCTTATCAGGCAGCCTATAGATACTTCGAAATCTTCGACTGCTCTGCCGCTACGGGCTGCCTTACGATTCCGGAGATTCAGGATGTCAGCATCAATGGTGGAGATGAAATAACCGATTTGGAGCTTGTTAGTGTTGCTGTCACGGTAACTAATGAGCCCCGGGATATGATGCTGAGTGAGGATCCTGCATTCGACGATGCGGCATGGCAGACTTTCACTTCTCCGACTCCGTTCACGTTGAGTCAGGGAAATGGCATAAAAACTGTTTATGTCCGGCTCAGAAACGCGGCCGGCGTCAGCGAATCAGTCGGCGACGATATCCAATACCTCGGACTCATACCGGATCCCATCGACGATCTTTGTATTCATATCGATCCCTCGACCAACAGTGTCATCCTCACATGGAATTCGGTTGATAATGCCGAAGTGTATAAAATTTATGCGGGCGCGTCGCCCAGCATGACTCCGAACGCAGGCAACTATCTGCACAGCACTCCGGACACCTTTTATGTCGATCCCGTCAGCCTGCAAGTCTATTCATCGCGATTCTATTTAGTCACAAGCAGCAGCCAGCCGCCGGAAGAGGAAACAATGGTCTGGATTCCGGCCGGCGAGTTTGTCATCGGCAGCGACGATGGGTACCCTGATGAGCGGCCGCTGACACGCGTAAGAATCGAAATGCCGTTCTGGATGGGCCGGTTCGAGGTGACCAACGGGCAGTATGCGGCTTTTGA
>JAHIZR010000020.1 GCA_018814465.1 bacterium
AGCACAGAAATCGCTCTGCATGCACAAGTCCGTAACAGCGCATCCCGGCCGGAATCTTGTTTTAGATAGACTCTAAGCAAGTAAAAAATAGCTATCATTCTGCTATATTCATAGTCAAGCGTATGGGGTGGTTTTGCCGAGCCGGGCGTCCCCGCCCGGTCTCCGGCAGCGCCTCCGCGACAATCGCGGTAATATCTCTTTGCTCCCCCCCGTTTAGTCGAAGACAAACGGGGGGGTAGGGGGGGGTAACAGTCTCTTCGCCGAGCGGGGGGATTAGGGTTTTGCGGTTCCCCGCCGGAAAACGAAAATAAGAAGCGAGGGTAGCCCTGCTCCTAATCACTTCCGACAACCTCCCGCACGGTCTCCGGCAGCGCGTCCGCGATAATCGCGGTAATATCTCTTATTTCAAGCTGGATTTCTTCATTGCCCTTGAGCGCGCACTTCAGATGAATCTCGCATTTCGGACAGGCGGTTGCCAAAACTTTCGCGCCGGTTGCTGTCGCTTCGCGCAGGCGGATGGACTGCAGTTGCTTGGTGGCGGCATCGCAGTTCACCCAGTTTCCCGCGCAGCAAATCGAGGTCTTTCCGCTGTGTGCCATTTCCTTCACACTCAGTCCGGGCACCGCCGCCAAGGCGTCTCGCAGCGATTCCGTGTCCCCCAAATGCCTCGACAGCCGGCAGGGATCTTGGATTGTGAGGATCTCCGCGACCGGCTCAAGCTTTAGCTCATCGGCATGCTCCGCGATTACCTGCGAGACCGGAACCAACTCCGCGTCAATCTTGATCCCGACTTTCGCATAAAGCTCCTTGTAGGCATACAGGCATTCCGGGCAGGTAAACACGATTCGTTTCGCCTTTGTGGCGGCGATGCGCTGCACATTTAAAAACGCAAGCCGCTTAAACGTCTCCAGATCACCCCCCCAGAAGAAATCATGGCCGCAGCACCGCTCATCATCCAGTACCGCAGGTTCAATACCCAAGTGATTCAGAATTTTAAGAGCCCCTTTTACCGTTTTCAGATTCTTGACTTTCAGATCCTGAAAGAAAGCGTCATGGAAAGGCGCGCATCCCACATACAGCAGCGTATCGCTCTCGGGATTCGTGCGGGCGTCTTCAGGGATCCAGTTCGTTCGCTGTACACGAAGTTCGTCTCGCGTCATCAAACTGCCGATAGCTTGAAAAATCCCTCCGTGCGGACGCATGCCCCATTCTTCGGGCGTCATGTGCTTCGCGCGCTCGGCTGCCATGAACGAGGAAATACTCACATCCTGCGGACAGCGGTAGTCGCAGAGTCCGCAGGTCAGGCAATTATCCTCCGGATGATGGCCGTTCGCGGACACCGCATGGCCGCGCACAGCCTGCCTTGGTGAAAACTCTTCCCGCACTTCCGCCACCGGACACACCGCCGTGCATTTCCCGCATTCGTAGCACAGAAGGGTTCCAAAATCCTTCGGCTGCAGTTCTAAATTGATACTCGCCAATTCCTCCGGCAAACTTGCCAAAGGCTGCGGCAACATTCCTAACTTCGTAACTCGCGCCACAAACTCGTCCATCACCTGACCGAAGCGCGGACCTTCCGCGGCGGAAATCCATTCCAAACCGATCCGCTCTTCCTCGATCCCGAGCAGTGCGGTAAGCTGCTTGATGATATCGAAGTTTTCAATCGCCCGCTCGTTTCCGGAAATATAATGGCAGTCGCCCAAGTGACATCCGGTAATCAATACCGCGTCGGCCCCTCGTGCGAACGCTCTCAGCACAAATGCCGGATGAATCCGGCCCGAGCACATCGTGCGAATGACCCGCACTCGCGATGAATACTGTACGCGATTGACTCCCGCGGTGTCGGCTCCCGCGTACGAACACCAGTTGCAGGCAAAGACAACGATTTTCGGTTCGGTTTTCAGATGTCCGTTGTTCATACCGACAACTCCTCCAACACAGCGTCCACCATTGCGCCGATCTGTGTGTCCGTGAAGTGATTCGAGCGTATCGCTCCCGTCGGGCACCATGCCGCGCAGGTTCCGCAGCCTTTGCATTGCGCCGCCGTGACCATCGCGAACGAGTTGCCGTTCTCCTGCTGAATCGAAATCGCATGATAAGGACAAATATCCACACAGGTTGAGCAGGCCCGGCAGAGTGCTTTATTGACTTCGGCAATCGCCGGCTCTAATACGACATAGTCGCGCCCCACACTGATGCTGGCCTTTCCCGCCGCGGCGGTTGCCTGCGCGGTTGCCGCCGCGATGCCTTTCGGTCCCTGCAGCGTGCCGCAAATAAACACTCCATCGGCTGTCGTCTCAACCGGACCGAGTTCAGGATGCCGCTCCAACAGAAAGCCGTCGGAACCGCGCGGGATCTTGAACAGACTTTGCAGCTCGGTTGTCTGCGGCTCGCGGGGAATCATCCCCACCGCCAAAACGACTAAGTCCACCGGCAGGGAGACCGTTTCACCTAACAGTGAATCGAACGCTTCAATTCGTTCCGCGCGCGATTCTCCCCGCACCTGTATTTGCGAATGGCTTTCTACACGAATGAACAGCACTCCCGCTCCCCGCGCTTCGCGATAGAGCTCTTCCATTCCCGCATCAACGGTTCGCATATCCTGATAAAATACGACCACATCGATTCCCTGTTCCCGCAGCTGTAGCGCCTGTTTGATCGTTGTCGGACAGCAATAAGATGAGCAGCCCGGATTGCCGGCGTCGCCGCGTGATCCGACGCAAAGTATAAACGCGGCAGTCTGTGGCTTGTCGGACAACCCCTCTATCTTAATGTCCTCTTCCTCCGCGAACTTGCGTTCCAGCTCAAGATTCGTTACAACATTCTTGTATTCGCCGTAACCGAATCGTCCTGTTGGATCATAAACTCCCGCTCCCGTCGCCAGGATAACGGCGCCGCATTTGATTCGCTTCAGCGTGGAGCCGCCATGTTCGGTCGGCGCGCGTTCGATCATGACTTCGAAGTTCCCTAAGAAACCGCTGATACTCTGAATCGTGCTGTTCGTGTGAACTTCCACCCCCGCCAGTTTCAGCGCCTGCACACGGCGGAACATCTCCTCGGGCGCGGACTCGCCTTTCGGATACAAGCTGTTCAATTGGTTCTTTGCAAGCAGTCCGCCCAGTTCGCTTGCCGATTCCACAAGTTCAACCGGCAATCCGCGGCGCGCCACGGCGAGCGCTGCCTCGACTCCGGAAATACCGCCGCCGACAACCAGCACTCGTTTCTCGACCGGGACCTTGCCGGAATGGAGGGGAACCAGTTGCCGTGCTCGTGCCACTGCCATGCGGATTTGATCGCGCGCCCTTATCTGAGCTCCCTGCTTGTCTTTGGCATGTACCCACGTGCATTGATCGCGGATATTCGCCATCTCGAATAAATACGGATTCAATCCGATCTCGGCAAGCGCCGCGCGATAGACCGGCTCATGCGTGCGCGGCGTGCAGGCCGCCACCACCACGCGGTTGATATTGTGTTCCTGTATAATCTCCTGAATATGCCGCTGCGATGACTGCGCGCAGGCAAACAGCTCGTCCCCCGAATAAACAACATCTGGGAGCAGCGCGGCTTCCTTTGCAAGCTCTTCCACATCAACCGTTCCCCCGATATTTGCTCCGCAGTGGCAGACAAAGACTCCCACCCGGGGCGGTCCATCCAAATCGGTTATCTCGGGAACCGGTTCCGGTTCCGGCAGCCTGGATTCTTCGCTCAGATAACTGATGGCGAGCGACGCCGCTCCCGACGCCTGCGCGACCGCTTCCGGAATAATCTCCGGCCCGACCGAACCGCCGCAAACAAAGACTCCCGAACGAGTCGATTCGATGAGAGTCGTCGACAAATCGCGCGTCGCGAAGAAGCCGTCCTGTTTCACGTCGATTTTGAGTATCTCCGCCAGCCGCTTCGTGCTTTCCGAAGGAATCGCTCCCGTGGAAAGCACCACCATGTCCGTGGTAAGCTTTCTGGATTTCCCGTTTGTTTCAACAAAAATCGTGAGATCGTGCGACTCGGTATCTTCGACAATCTTCGACGGACGCGCGCGAATAAATTCAATCCGCTTATCCTGCTTCGCGCGTTCGACGAACTCTTCGAAGCCCTTGCCGAACGCCCGGATATCCGTATAGAACATGTAGAGCTTCTCGATTGACGGCTCATGCTCCAGCGCCAGCATCGCGCCTTTGATGGCATTCATGCAGCAGAAGCGCGAACAGTAATCATTGCCGCCCTCGCCCCGCGATCCGACGCACTGCACCCAGACGATGCTCTTCGGCACGCAGTTGTCGCTTGCTCGATAGACATGTCCCTTCGTCGGTCCCGAAGCCGCTAACAATCTTTCGAATTGCAGTCCGGTGAGGACATTCAAAAACCGCCCGCCGCCGAAGCACCCCATTGAAGTCGGATCGAATTCCTCGAATCCTGAAGCGACCACTACCGATCCCACATTAACCACTTCGTCTCTGGGCAGCATGCTGTGATCGATGGCTTCGCGCTTGCAGGCCGCCACGCATTGCTCGCAGTCGCAGCAGATTCCGCACTGCAGACAGCGCTCCGCCTCCGCGATCGCCTGCTCTTCGGTATAGCCGGTATGCACTTCATCGAACGACTTCAGCCGCTTCTTCATCTCGATCACCGGCGCGGGAATGGACTTCTGCATCAGCACCCCTTCGATATCCACCTCATACAGCGAACGGAACGGACCTTCCTGCTCGCGTCCCTTCTCCAGATTCCGTTTCCGCAGATAGCGGTCAATCGAAATCGCCGCCTTCTTTCCGCCGAACATCGCATTCACGACCACATCCGGTCCGGTGACGCAGTCGCCTCCCGCAAACACTCCCGGCAGACTCGTCTCGCCGGTGAGTTCATTCACTTCGAATGTATTCAAGCGCGTCGTCTGGAGTCCCAGTTTGTCCCCTAATGTTTCCATGTCGGCGCTCTGACCGATCGTAACAATAACCGAGTCGCAAGCGATCTCGAATGTGGAATTTGAAATCGGCACGGGGACGGCTCGCCCGCTGGCATCCGCTTCGCCCAATTTCATCCGCACGCATTTCAATCCTTTGACCGCTGACTTTTCGTCGCCTAAGATCTCCGCCGGAGTCGCCAGAAAAGTCAGTTCGATTTCTTCCGCTTCCGCTTCAATAATCTCGCGCGGATCAGCCGGCATTTCCGCGCGCGAACGGCGATAAACGATCTGCACCTCCGCTCCGCAGCGCCGCGCGGTGCGCGCCGCATCTAAAGCCGAGTTTCCTCCTCCGATCACCACAACTTTTTTACCGATCTTGGCAGTGCCCTTGGCATTCACCTGCCTTAAGAATTCGATGCCGCCCCACACACCTTTGAAATCCTCACCCTTCACATTCAGCTTGCGTTCGATATGAGTTCCGATCGCCAGAAAAACCGCCGCATAATCTTTCCGCAGTTTTTCGAGAGTAACATCCTTCCCGATCGTAACGCCTGTTTTGATCTCAATCCCGGACTTGACCAGCCGCTGGATATCTTCCGCGATCTTTTCCCGCGGTAATCTGAACGAGGGAATCCCGACCGTCAGCATCCCTCCGGCGGTTTTTGCGGATTCGAAAATCGTCGGTTTATAGCCTTTTTGCCTTAACACATGCGCGCACATCAAGCCGCCCGGCCCCGATCCCACAATCGCGATTTTCTCTTTGCGCTCCTTCGCCGGCGGCTTGATTGTCCAGTTATTCGAGTGTTCGGTCGCGAACCGCTTCAAAGCGGGAATATTGACAGGCTCGTCAACCTTCCCCCGCGAGCAATTCTCCATGCAGGGATGTGTGCAGACTCTTCCGCAAATCGAAGGCAGCGGATTCTCCCGCAAAATCACTTCCAGCGCCTCATCATAGCGGCCCTTGCCGATTAAAGCGATATAACCCTGTGCGTTCTGATGAATCGGACAGCCCGCCGTACAGGGCGGCGTGCCGCGTTTCGAAATCGCGAACGAGCTTGGCACGGCCTGCGGAAAGGCCCGATAGATCGCCTTGCGCGGCATCAATCCCAAATCGAATTCATTCGGCACGGTGATCGGGCAGGCTTCAACGCACTCCCCGCAGCCGACGCAGTCGTTCTGCTTGACATATCGGGGATTCACGCGAATCGTCGCGGTGAAGTTGCCCGCTTTGCCTGAAAGCGACGTCAGCTCGGAGCAGGTCAGAAGGTCAATGTTCGGATGCCGACCGGCATCCATCATCTTCGGACCCAAGATTCATATGGAGCAGTCTATCGTGGGAAACGTCTTATCGAGCTGCGCCATGCGCCCGCCCAACGAAGTCGTTTTCTCCACCAAATAGGCTCGATAACCCGAATCGGCGATATCCAGCGCGGCTTGGATGCCCGCGATGCCTCCGCCGATAACGAGCACTCCCTGCGGATCGCCGTTATGTGCCGTATGTTTTTCCGAAATACTCATATCCGGTCTCAAATGCCAGCAAATTTGATTTCTCGGTGCCTGCCGGTACCGAACTCTTGACTGCTTCTAAAAAGGATTCCTTGGAAACGAGCTCTGTTGCCGCCGCAAAAAATCCCAGCATAATAATATTGACGGTCATGCTGATTCCGATGACATCCTGTGCCAGTCTTGTCGCCGGGATTCCGTAAGCTTTTACCGTGCCTTTATCCTTGCCGTTCGGCGTCACAAGATCCTTCTCATAAATCAGCACGGCGCTCGAGTTCATGTCTCCCGCGAACTTCTCATAACCATCCTGTGACAAGGCGACTAATACATCCTGCTTTCTCAAATACGGATCGAGAATCCGCTCCTTATCGATAATGATCTGCGCGCTGCAGGCGCTGCCGCGCGCTTCCGGTCCGAAGCTCTGCGTCATCGTTGCATTGAAGCCGCCGTGCAGCGCCGCCGCCTTGCCCAGAATGTAGGAGCACAGAATCACTCCCTGTCCGCCGAGTCCCGTGACTCGGACTTCGCACTTTCCTTCTTTCACCCTCGCAGCCTCCTGACCAGCCACGGCACAAACTTGTCGCCAAGCTTCTCCGTATAGGCTTTATAAGTCCGGTCCAGCCACGTCGGCTTTTCGATATCCACGAATTTCCCGCAGATCAGCGGACCTGAAATTCCGAGATATCGGTATCGGCAGGCGCGGCTCCGTTTCGAATAATGCTGTTGTCATGATAATGCTTCATCAAATCAAATCCGGTTCCTAACTTGTTCAGACGCGCATACAATGTCGAGCAGGGCGCGACGATTTCGATCATGGAGAAACCTCTCTTCTGCAAGGCGTCCTTCATGGAATTTGTCGTCCGTCGCACGTGCAGCGCGGTCCAGCGGGCGACATACACTGCCCCGCAGGCGGCGGCGAGTCGTGAGATATTGAAGGGCGGCTCGGTGCTGCCGTATGGAGTGGTCGAGGTCCGCGCCGTCGGCGGAGTCGTGGGCGCGGCTTGACCGCCGGTCATGCCATAGATAAAATTATTCACGCACACGACCATAATGTCCATATTCCGCCGCGCCGCGTGAATAAAGTGATTGCCTCCGATCGCGCACAAATCTCCGTCGCCGGAAAAAACGATTACTTTCAAATCGGGATTCGCCAGTTTCAATCCGGTGGCGAAGGGAATCGCCCGTCCGTGTGTCGTATGAAACGAATCC
>JAHIZR010000241.1 GCA_018814465.1 bacterium
GAGCTGTCGTCATAGACGGGCAGTTCCATCGAATCGCCTTCGGCATTGACAAGCGCGAAGCTGTATTCGAGCGGAATGATGTTGGTCAAGCGGCTGTCAGGATCGCTGCCTTGCCAGAGAAACTCGACTCCCGGCCAGGTGGCAGTAACGTAATCATCCCAGAACAGAGTATCACAGACAACATACAAGGTATCGTAGCCGTCATCGGGATCGCCGGCTTCGCGGCAGCGCAAGTCATGCAAAGCCCATCGCAACTGCGGCGGATTCGGGCGCTGATTGCTGCGGTAGAAGGTTCGGACTTTAACCTGCGAGTAAGTGCCCAGATTGTCGATACAGCGGATCATGAAGACATGCTCGGTGGTATCGCCTTCCTCAGTCAACAGATAAATCACTTGGCTGGCTTCATCAGTGGGCACCCAGACGCTCGCATCCAGGCCGTCGATATAGGCTTGCAGCGCGGCGTCGCCCGCTTGATAAGCCTGCACCGCTTCCACCGAGGCGTCATCATGGTATTCGTAGCCGTTCACGAATCCGTCGGGATCATAGCCCTGCCAGTGGACTTCGGGAGCGTAGTTGAATTCGGAACTGTCTACCGGCACATTGATGAACCAGACTTCCGGCATCTGATTTGGATTTTCATCATCCTTTATCAGATCGCAGCTTGACAGTCCGGCGAGGATCAGCAGACCAATGGCAGACAATATTAGTATTCGAAATAGTTGCATTTTGTTCTCCTGTGCGTCTGCCGGTTAAAGCAGATTGCGCTTGAAACGATATCCCAGAGAGAAGCGATGAATGCTTTCCAGGAAGGAGATCGAGGTGAAAGCATAATCAATGGTAATGCCAGCGCTGGGGAGCTTGAGTCCCGCGCCCAGGGAGGCCCCGTTGCCGAAGAAGGTGCCGTTCTTGCTGAAGAGCGGGTATTCAAGCCACGGGTCATAGCCGGAGGCATCTTCACCGTTTTGGATTTTCTGTTGATATTCATCCCAAGAGACGCGGTTGAAGCCATTGATTTTCTTCCCGCATCTCAGGAATACCGAATTCTGGTAGGCGTACTCGAGGCCGATATTGTAGACTTCGAGGTTATCATTCGGATGCGACCAGGACAGGGCGGCCAGCAAAGAGTGGGTGCCGATGGAATCGGCTCCGGTCCACCACTTCCGTCCCGCGCTATTCAGCACATAGGCTGCCGTGCCGAAGGTGAAGTTCATGGGAAGCTGAAACGGGTCGTCCACGAAATTCATGTCTGGGCCGAAGTTTTGCACTTCCATTGCCAGTCGGACACTGCGCCAGCCGGTATGATAATAGGTTCCGACGTCGGCCGCCCAGCCGGTGGCTGATTCGTCCGCGAGGGTTTCATTGATGAACTTCATCGTGCCGCCGACGGAGAATTTGTCCGTCAGCATCTGACTGTAGGAGAGGCCGACGGCGATATCGGCGGCGGAGAAGGTTCGTCCGGTGCCATTGGGGCGTTCCGGAGTCGTTTCAATCATGTCATCGGTCGTCAGATAGCTGACCGATGCGGCGAACGTGCCGTTCAGTTTTTCGACAGGCTGTGTAACACCGAGGTAGCCGTACTGCAGTCCGACGACGTAATCGATCCAGCTTACGATAGCCTCCGACTCATCGAGTCGCGCTAAAGCGCCGGGATTATGCCAGATGGCCGAGGCATCGGTAGCGACCGCCACATAGGCTTCGCCCATACCGACGGCGCGGCAGCTTGGACTGACTTTAAGGAACGTTACTCCGGCGGTACCCACCTTTGCCTGCGCCCAGATCAACTGTGGAAGCATCAGGCACGCTGTGACCAGTATAAGAAGTCGCCAACGCTTCATAATGGAGTCCTTCCGATCTATGAGAAGCTTTTTATTCACTATTTAATGATGACAAACTTGCCGGTTTCAATGCTGTGATCTTTGAGGTCTTCGACGGAGAACAGGTAGATTCCCGAGACGACCTGCTGCGTGTTGCGCGAGTTCAAATCCCATTTTTCGGAATTCAGACTGGCCCAGTTGCTGTTATCGCCGATCACATTATGCGGAATGATCTGCACGAGGTCGCCGGCCACCGTAAAGACGCGAATCAGACAGCGTTCGGGCAGATTGGTGAACTCCAGACGGCGGTCAACCTGCTGGTAGTATTCAGCGGTGCCGTCGTTTTGGTTTTCCCATTGTCTTCCGAGATAGCCGGCTGTGTAGTCCTGATTGGCTCTGTAGGGATTAGGCACGACCATCACGGGCTTCTTGGGATCGCCGGCGGGGGCGAGCAAGACCGCATTGGTGGTAGCGCGCGTCGTCAGCGACTGCAGGCCGGAAGAGGGGTCGCCATAGTCGAAGGCGGTCACTGCATAGTAACGGGGAGCGAGCGGTGTCGCGCGAATCCGGAATTCGTAGATGCTGTCGTTCAGAGTAATGCTGGGGCTGCCGTACTCTCCGGCAAAGCCCGTATTCAGTCCGACAGCATGCTTATTACCGGTGACTCCGGCGATTGTCGAGTCACTCGGCAGTGTGTCAGCAGCCATTTGATCGAACGGTTCCGTCATCATGGAGTCGTTCGGGCCGAAATAGGCGAAGTCGATTTTATCCCATTCGCCTAAGAGATCGAATTCAACTTCCTGATTGAAGTTTGAGACATGCACACGATAGCCTTCGAAGTCCTGCATTCTGGAGAATGGATCGCGGTAGTCGGGATTTTCGGATGATTTTTTAGACCATCTAAGGACAACTTCGTCGGCGGTCAATTCATAGCCAAGTCCGCCGATATAGCAGCCATTGCGAACCACTCCACCATAATGCGAGGCGGCGTTGGCCGTATGGGGAATGCAATCCATGAGGGCGGGAATCGGCGGGGGCGGCGGACCGGTAAAGTCGGGAATGCCGTCACCGTAGTCAATCAGTCCGTTACCGGCCATGAAGCCCATATCCCAGTAGCCGAGGTGCGATGGCACATCACGGCCGCCGATATAAACCATTTCCTGCGGCATGATATTATCTTCGCTCGTGATTGCCCAGTTAGCGTTCGCGATCAGAGTGGGATTAATAACACTGTCAAGGCGTCCGTCACGTTCGCCTTCGTCCGGACCGGAATACCAGCCGGCGAAGACTTCCCAGTCGGTGCCCTTGAAGTAGACAACTCTGACACTGTCCTCACCGGGGGGGATGATGGCGTATAAACCATCCTGACCGACATCCTCGCCGAACCAGCCGTCGCCGGTATCGTAGATGTTGTCGTTCTCGCCTTCGTCAAGGGTGTTAGGCTCGCCGTCTTCGCCCCAGTCCCACTGCGGGGTGTCGAACATACGGTTGTCGTAGACATCTTTGGCCCACTTGGCGTTGTTCTGCAGGTCGGTGAAGTTAAACAGTTCGGGATGGATATCGGTATTCGCCGGTTGCGGGTGATCCGGGTTATGGAAGAATTCGCCGCCGACATAGGCGATAGTCATCTTAAATTTCTCGCCGGGGTTCAGACGGTAGACACGGTTTCCGGCTCCGTCAACGTGGTCGAACACGCCTAAGGGTCCCCAGGAGAGCAGATAGCGAGTATCGAAACCGTCGGACAGGGTCGCCGCTTGTGTTGAAGGATCTTCCGTATCCCATGGTTGCGGGGAGCCATCGCAGCGGGAGGTATCGTCGGGAACACCAGTGGTAGTTAAGTCTTCAACATAGATTTGCCAGAAATCGAATTCGCAGTTGCTTAAAATCTGATATTTGTGAAGATCGCCCATGGGCGTACCGTTCAATCTCGTCCAAGCTAAAGGACTTCCGGCTTCGGCGTGTGATCGCCATGTGGGTCCGAAGTCAAGATTGACATCTTCATTGGAGATCCACCAGTTGAAGGAGGTAGCCAGGCGCGGATTCGGTCCGCGAATCACACGGGTACCGGTGATGTGCGGATTGTCAAAAGCGCCTGAACTCATTGTTGGCGGACGGCCGTCGTTGTCCGCGATCCAGGCGACGTCAATCGGAATCACGAGATTTTCGCCGCCGTCGGGAGCTTCTTCTTCGACGGTGCGGATGAAGCCGCAGATGTCGTCCGTATGATGCTCAAGTTGAGTCGCGGGACCGCAGTCCGAGTCGACATACAGACCGACATAGAGGTTCTTCAGGAAGTTGGAAGCGATATTCTCGATTTCATAGTCAATCAGAATGAAATCTTCCGCGAAAGCCTGACTGAAGGAGTAGGAAATCTGCGAGACTTTAATACCCAACGGGCGATGGGGTCCGTCAATTGGATCGTTTCTGACCCAGAAGCGGTCCCTTAGCGTATCCGACATAACGCAGATGAAATCTTGATCGGAAATTGCGTTTTCCTGATCATAGACGGGGACGCCGAGGCAGTTTGTGAAGCCGGGGCGGGTGGACCGTTCGATGATTCCGTTGGCCAGACCTTCGCCGGGGTGAAACTCATTGATTGAGGGATTCAGCCAGCCGTCGGTGGCCACACTGACACGCGGCGTGACGAATCCCGAGTCTTCGATCAGCGCGCCGATCCAAAGTCCGGCTTGGAACAAGTAGTTCTGTTCGGAGCCGCCCGGGAATTCGCACTGCGGCGCCCAATTGCCCGGGGGACAGGGATCCTGCATGCGGTCTGTTTGCTGCGGACCGTCGTTGCCGAGATAGCCGCGGTTGGTGATATTCATCCACATTTTACCCGCATTGTGAACCCGATTCTCTTCTTGCGGGTTCGCGACCGCAGTTTGCACCGGCCCGCGGGGCCGGTCTGGTTTATGCGGTTGGTTCTTAGCGAGCGCTTGCCCGAGCAAGCCGAAGGCAAGCAAAATGCAGAGCAAAATAAAGGTAGGGTTTCTGCGCATATCTATTTGACCTCGCTTCAAAGGTTGTCCAGCGACCCACCGGACGAAAGCTGTAATATTCATAATTGGATCCCCTGGCCTTATCGATTCGCGAAAGCGTGAATGGGTCCGGCCATGAGATGACCGACCGTTCCCGCACCCGGACCGCCGAAGGCTCCCATATCACTGCGGGAACCATCCGGGTCTGAGAGTGTGGGGTCGCCGGTATCGATACAAGGTGATCCGGAACCTAAAGTGAAACTTGCGGTGAACAGCGGATCCGCTTCGATACTGTTTTCGGGGATCAGGAAGGATCCGCCGGTGCCGCCGACAAGGTAGTTGATCGCGTCGTCGCCGGTAAGGAATCCGTTGTCGTAGACGTTGTTGTATTTTAGTGTCGGTGTTGTTGATTCATGCACGTATAAGCCCGCGCGGCCATTATTCGTTACAATGTTATTCACGAATTCGGGGAAGCTGTTCAGGTAGGCTTCCATCCCGTAATAGCCGCAATCGACGAAAACATTGTTCACGATTTGGGGGCTGCAGTTGTTGGACATAACCAGGGCGGACGTGCTGCAGGCGCGAATGATAGTATTCTTGATCTCGACGGATTCAAAGCACTGGCTAAGAGCAATGCCGCGGCCTTTTGAGCCGTAAATGGAGTTATTGAGGATTTTAACTCCGCAGGAATCGGCAGAGAGGGCAAAGGTGCCGCAGTTTTCGAACGAACAGTGATCCAGCACAACCTGATCGGCTGTTTCAAGCGATTGGGTTGTGATCATCATTCCGTAGGTAAATGCGTTTGAGAAGTCCACGTTTTGGAATTCGGTGCCGGGCTTGTAGACATCCAATGCATCATAACCGGAGATATCGGCAAATCGTACAGTAGATGGATCCTGTCCGGCTCTGTCGGCGAATGTAATGCCGTTCCAGAGTCCTTCGGAATTTTCAGCGGGCAGAATAAGCACGCGGTTGTCAATCGTTCCTTCGATGTTCAACCGGCCCAAGACGCGAATCTGATAAACGCCGTCCGCTTCGATGCGGGTTCCGGCGGGGATGGTTAAGTACTCCTCTTCGGGAATAACAATATTGCAGGTAAGCCGGTAAGTAGCAGCCGGCAGGTCTCCGGAGGTTCTGCCGCGCAGTTCGAAGCCTTGCCGCTGGTAGTAAATCGTTCCCATGTCCGCGATCGTGCCGTCAGGGTCCGGATCCGTGAAGTCATCGCCGAAAGGTCCGGCATCGATGCAGGGCGAGCAGGATTGCAGAGTAAAGTCACTGACGTCCGCCGTGAGTCCGCCGCGCGGATCGGTCAACAGCGGCGGCAGATCGATGTTAAAAAAGACATCACAACTGTCGACGTTATTATTGACCCTCGCGTAGACGCCGTAATAGGTGGTATCCATGCCCATGATAAACGGCGGCGCGCTGTTGTCAGCCACGCAGTTATAGCTGATATCCATGGGATCATCGAGCCCGACGATAACGGTTGTGTCAGCGCGGACGCCGGACGCATCGTTCTTGGTGAAGATGCAGTAGCGGACAATGGGAGCCGCGGCTTCGCCTTCGATGTAGACAGCGTTATTCTGATTATAGTAGCCGATGCAGTGTTCGATCACCGGGCTGCAATTGCGGATGGCTAATGCGCCGCGATAGTGTTGCGCATCCTTGCCGCGTTCGGTTAGGGTATCGGTATCGAAGAAAGCGCCGTACGAAATGATGCAGTAAGACAATTCGGACACAGCGGTTGTGCTGTCGAATTTAATGCCGCGCCATTGACCATAATCGGGCGAGGTGTGGGCGGTGGTGAAATGGATCGGGTTTTCGGAACTGCCGTTGGCAAGCAGTTGTCCTTTGACGTAAATCCAGTTTCGTCCTTCGACCATGATCACGACACCGGGATCGATGGTCACGGTTCTGCCTTCCTCGATCACCCAATCCTCATCGATGAGATAGGGGGTTGCCGAGTAGGCGATATGATTCGACGCATAATCCAGCGCCGTTCCTTCGCGGAATTGACTGACCGGCTGGATCGGATTCGGTGTCGGATTCGAGCATCCGAACAAGATGACCGCCGCCAGCGCGATGCCTATAATGAAACGGCTTGTTAAGTTAGCCATTATATCTCCGATGTGCGTAACTTTCTGAACTTCTGTTTTCTGTTCCTGCGCCTGTTTACGGGCAGGGATTGTCATGGACCGATAGAACACGCTTAGAACTCAAGTTTGAAATGCAGCAGGACTTGACGGGGAGCCGCATAGTAAGTCGGATTATGGTCGTAATCGGATCCCATGTTGTCATCCGGAACTTCATTCGGATCGAGTTCATGAGTCGAGTCATGCGAGTTGCCGGTTGCAGAATAGATATTCGACACATTCTTGCGGTTGAACAGGTTCAGGATTTCAAATCCTGTGCTGAGCCTGAGCACCTCGGTGATATGCCAGAATTTATCGAACTTCAGGTCGGCGGTAGCGGTCGGCTTTCTGCGCGCGCTGTTCGGCAGAATCAGGTTGGAAGGCTTTTGTTCGATATAGGTGCCCGGAGTATAGGGTTTGCCGGTTTCATAAGAGAATTCGAACGTTGCCAGCCAATCACTCGGCATTCTCATGCCGATGACATTCAGTTCCTGATTCTGATCGACCATGAAGGTCAGGTAGGTGGTGATGACATGGGTTTGATCCCAGACCAGCGGGTATTCATCCCGGTTTTCCGGCACATTGTTTTGCCGCTGAATCAGGCCTTCCGAGGCGGCCGATTCTTTTCCGAACGCGAACGAGAAATCATAGTTTCCGGTCAAAGCCCACATGCGGGAGAATTTTTTCTCAAGTGAGAATTCGAAACCGCGGGCGCGGGCATAGCCGAGATTGAAATAGCGATTCAGAGTAACCGGTCCGATGCGTTCTTCAATGGTCCCGATCTGATTATACACGTCGCGGTAGTAGCCGGCGACGTCGATCACCCAGTCCTCGGCGAATTCCGTATTGACACCGACCTCATAGGAGACCGTTCGCTCGTATTCAAGATTGGGATTGCCGACATAAGTATTGGGGTCGATATTCGCGGTAGCCGCCTGATAGAAGTACTGGAAATCCGGTGTTTGGTAATAGTGACCGTAGTTAAAGTACAGTTTGGATTTGTCCGACACGGGGTGTGAAATACCCAAGCGGGGCGCGATCGCGAACTGACCGCGTTTGGCAAGCAGCGCGCCGGGCTGATCGCGGTCGACTTGACGCTGTGTTTCTTCCAGCAGTCCATCGCCTTGGATAATAAAGTCACTGCGAACACCCGCCTGCACGATCAGGCCTTCGAATTCCATCTTATCCATGAAATAGACAGATCCTTCCCACGGCTGGTGATCGTAGAAGTCGCGGACATCGCCGCGATCGGGGTAAGGCGAGCCGTCCGGCAGCGGAAAATCTTCATTAGCATAAAGAATATCCGGACCCTGAATGGAATTCATGATCAAGTCGCGATACTTCAGTTCAAAGCCGGTTTTCAGTTCATGAGACTTGTTGACCTGGCTTGTCAGTTTGAATTTCGCGGAATATTCGGTCGCTTCACGATCCTGCCAGAAGGCGCTGGCATCCCATTGACCCGGATTCAGGAATTCATCGGCTCGACCGTCCCAGACGCCGTTGTTGTTGTAATCGATGAAGACTTCCTGACCGGCATCCCACGTGCCGTTGCGGATATTGAAGACGGGCGCGTCAGTATCATGGATTGTCATGTTCGTCCATGTTGACATCGGAACACCCGCCCAAGAAGTCTGAGGCATATATGAAGCGTAATACATATTCAGCCAAGGCGGCTCTCCGATGGGGAATTCTTCCAACAGATTGGCCCATGTGTAAATAACCGGCTGCCGCGGATCCATGCCGAAGCCGAGTTCGGCGGGCATGGTAAACAGCTCGTATTCATCGAAAGCGCCGTTGGGGCCGTCATAAGTTCCGTTGCGTGTCGGTGCCTGTCTGGGAGCGAAGTCGTTGCCGGCATAGCCGGAAGGCAGGTCCAGCCAGGGTTCGCCCGCGTCCCAGACGCCGTTATAGATGCCGTTTACATCGGCTTGATCGATGAACGGTTCGCCGGTGTCGAAGTAGAAGTCGCCGTCAATCGCGCCTTCACCGGTGTCTTCTTCGTCGGTGAAAACATCCTGATGGTCGATGGATCCATTCAAGTTGCGGTCATCGTAACCTTCGCCCCAGCCGTCATAGCGGCCGTTGCCGTTGGCGTCGACAAAGACTTCGCCGTCCCACAAGCCGTTTTTATTCCAGTCCTGCTCAGCGAGTTGCGGTTCAGCGTCATCCCAGCGGCCGTTGCCGTTCAGGTCAACATAAGGATCCCACGAGTCCCAGACGCCGACATTATTGACGCCTTGCGCGTTGGCGCGATCCAGCCACGGTTCCGCATAATCATAGACTCCGTTGCCGTTCAGGTCAACCCAGTCTTCCCCGCGATCCCAGCGGCCGTTGCCGTTTTCGTCGTTATAGCCTTCGCCTTCGCCGTCATATTGTTCGTTGTCATTGGCGTCCCAGTATCCGTCGGGAATCCCGTTGTTATTGACATCGCCGCCGGCGCCGAGATCGCGAATATTCCGGTCTTCGATATCATCACGCAGGGTAAATTCATCGGGATTCTTGCCGCGCGGGCGGATTTCAGTGCGTGTGGTAAAGCGGCCGAAAGAGACTTCATACAGGGTATTCTGGGTGACGTTATGTGAGAAACCCAGATTAAAAGAGGATCGTTTGTTCTTAATATAAGGCCGGTTTTCGACATTGTATTTATACTGCCATCCGTAATTGCCGAGAATCGCCGCTTCGCCCTGCGGATAAACATCCCAGAGTCCGTGATCGCGGTTAAAGGAGAAATTCAGCTTTTTAGTAGGATCGATACGGTAGGTCAGTTTCCAGAACGTGGTGTAGTCGTTGGACTGCCGTTCGGGAATATCGAAACCAAGTCCGAGATAATCGTTTGGATCACGATTGATCGCATAAGGCGCGTAGGTGTTCGTCAGCTTGGCGCTTCCGGAGGTGAAAAAGCTCAGTTTCTGATCATTCTTTTTCCAGCCCAGCAGATCGCCAATGAGCGGGACCGGTCCTGAAAGGGAGTAGTCATACTGATCGGTGTCGAAGCTGTAGTTGCTGAAAGCGCGGTCGGAGCGGTATTCGACCACACCGGAATAATCCGTCATCGAGCCTTCGGGGGTCGTCACATTAATCAGTGCCGACTGGTAGCCGCCGTGGCTGGCGTCGCCGCCGGTCAGGATTTCGATTTCCTCGACATTCAGGGCGGAGAAGTTGACCAGGCGGTTGGCGCTGGTGCTGGACGAGATTGGATCGCGGAACACCTGTCCGTCAACCTTGACCAGCGCTTCGGTATCACGGCCGCCGCGGAAGTGGATTTTACCTTCGGAGTCGATTTTGAAGCCGGGCTGTTTGGTGATGACGGCCGAGATGCTGCCGCCGCTGGCGCTGGATTTGAAAATTGCCTTATCGAGAATCTTGCTCTTCGTCGGTTTATCGAGAATAACAGTAGGTCTTTGCCACTCGACAATGACTTCCTCACCTTGGAGAGCTTCTTCAGTAAGTACAACATTAAGAGTTGTAGTCAAACCGCCCGAGACAACCACGTCCGTGAAGGTCTGTGTTCCGTAACCGATACTGCTGACGCGCACGGTGTAGGTGCCCGGTTCGACGCCGAGAATACTGTAGCTGCCGTCAAGATTCATGACACCGATACCCTGCGATGTCTCAACGAGCTGAACGGCCGCGCCGATGACACCGTCGCCGTATTCATCCACGACGGTTCCGGCGATCTTGCCGTTGTCGGCCCAGGCGGATAATGCGAACAGCATCATACTCAGGAAAAGAAATAGTCTGAACAAACGATTCATGATGTCGTCCTCACAGTTGATCGTCAATGGACAATGCAACATGTTTAGCGATTATTTGTCTAAAACAGTGAAACTAAAAATTGTCTATGCATATGCGGCCGATCCCAAAAGGCAACCGCTTCCCAAAACACTTAATAAATGAACAGCGCTATCTTGCTTCGATATCCAGCGAATCCGGTTCGAGCGCGGTCGTGTCGGCTGTTAATTCCAGCACAACGGTATCCACAATGCTGGCTCCGCCTTCCGCCAGATTCAGGATGACGTGCAGTTCGGTGATGGCATTTTCGCCGACTTCGACATTCCGCAGCAGCAGACTATTGTAGGCCGCGTGTTCATACAGCACATCGTAGATGCCGGGCGGCAAGCCGTTCAATTCATAGCTGCCGTTGCGGTGTCCCACGATGGCCAGATAATGCTGGCCGGGAATCCGGGCGATTCCCCCCACCAAAGGATCTCCCCACTCATTTTTCAGTGTTCCGCCGATGATCCCGCTTCCGGCCGGGAGCGAAGCGGCGAACACTAACATAAAACTAATTATAAAGATCGCGCGATACCGCGTCATGGAACTTTTTCTGTCGATTGCAGTTGATTAATTATACCGCGATAAAGCTCTTACATCAACTCGATAATCGCGTCAGCGAACTCGGAAGTCTTGAGCTTGGTCGCGCCTTCCATCTGGCGGTGCAGGTCGTAAGTGACTTTCTTGGCGCCGATAGCCCGTTCGATGCCGCGAATGATGAGTTTTGAAACCTCATCCCACCCCAGGTAGTCAAACATCATGACGCCGGATAAGATCACCGATCCCGGATTGATAACATCCTTATCGGCATATTTGGGAGCCGTGCCGTGCGTCGCTTCAAAGAGCGCGTAGTGATCGGAGATATTTGCTCCGGGCGCCAATCCCAAGCCTCCGACCTGTGCGGCGCAGGCATCGGAAAGATAATCGCCGTTCAAGTTGGAAGTCACGATAACTTCGTATTCATCGGGGCGCAGCAGCAACTGCTGGAACATGGCGTCGGCAATGCGGTCTTTGATTAGGATTTTGCCTTCCGGCAGATTGCCGTCGAAGGTATCCCAGAGTTCCTGCTCAGTCACAACCTTATCGCGGAACTCCATTGTTGCCAGCTCGTAAGCCCACTCCCGGAACGCCCCCTCGGTGAATTTCTGAATATTGCCTTTGTGGACGATCGTGACTGAGGTTAACTCTCGGTCGATAGCCCACTGGATGGCTTTTCTGACGATCTTCTGTGAAGCGGTTTTCGAAATCGGCTTGACTCCAATACCGCTGTCGGACCGAATCTCCTTGCCCATTTCATTCCTTAGGAATGACAGGACTTTGCGGGCGTCGGCGGATTCGGCTTTCCACTCGATCCCCATATACACATCTTCCGTATTTTCGCGGAAGATAATTACATTCAGTTTTCCCGGTTCTTTGACGGGTGCGGGAACTCCCTCGAACCAGCGCACCGGTCGCACGCAGGCATACAGATCGAGCCGTTGTCGCATTGCGACATTCAAGGAACGAATCCCGCCGCCGACCGGCGTGGTCAGCGGTCCCTTAATCGCGACGATGAACTCTTTAATCGCAGTCAGAGTATCTTCCGGCAGCCAGACATTGTCGCCGTAAACCTTGAGCGCTTTTTCGCCGGCGAAGATCTCAAACCACTCGACATGCCGTTCGCCGTTATATGCTTTTTCCACGGCGGCATCAAATACTCGACGGCTGGCTCGCCAGATATCCCGTCCCGTGCCGTCTCCCTCGATAAAAGGGAGGATCGGATCGTTGGGTACGATTAGACGTCCATCCTCTACCGAGATATGAGTTCCGATGGCGGGAACGCTGAGCTTTTCATAAGTAGACATAGAGATTACGATACGCCGTGCAGCGCGAGCCTTTTACGGCCAATTGATATTAATATGGTCTTTGGTAGGTATTTTTCACTGCCGCTACCCCGGGAAAAGGCGACGGTGTGAAGGGGAGAATGAGGTTTTAGATAGGCTTGCTCACTCCCGGTCGGATGGCCTCTGCGAGTGTTCGCGAACAACCGCTGATGAAATAAACATTGCCGGCACAGAGTGACAAATCTGTAAACTGTTTATGAATAGTTACGTGCCCTGCCACATAGTGATAAAACTCTCTTGGTAAAAGCTTTAAGTATATGAAGTTGGACACGTAACCTTGTATAGGAAACGAATATAACCAACTTTCACCCAAAAGTCAACCGATAAGTGCGGGCAAGGGAATTGTCATAAGTTGACCTCAAATAACCGATTAACGGACTTTTTTAGAGTTCGCTAAAGACAAAAAACACCGCTTGAATTGGCGGTGTTTTTTGCATCTGTTTAGATTAGTTGCGGTCGTTTTCGCGAAGTTGGCAGTGCAGAGATGTTCGACCGCAAAATAGGAGAAGACCCGGGATCAGTCACCGAAAGCGTTGGTGCAAATCAATGTGAATCGTGCTGGGGCCGTGAGCAGGAGCGAGTAAACCGTGCGTAGCCCTCGGTGGCTGATCACGGGGCTAATCCTCACAAGCTGAGAGATAGCCCCCGGAAAAAAGATGAAGAAGGCGGCTGCCGGGCGAATCAGTAGTAGAAACGAGGAGATCGTGCGTCGATGCCAGAAACTTGTCACCTGGGAAGAAAATCGGTTGCGATCGAAATTCAACCCGACAGTCCGTCAATTCCTTCTTCAAAGATCGATCCGTTGAGTCAGCCTTAAACGTGCCGCGCAAAGGCTCGTCAACGGTGGAACACACCGGCTCCCTTGGAGCTGGGGAAGGTGGTGTCGCGTACTCACCTTCATTCAATCTGCAATTCTGTATGGCAACGGCTATGCCATGAGGCTACCTGTTTATATCTCATGCAGTTAATTTTTCGAAACATGAGACTATTGACTGCAAGGATTGCACGATTTGCACACTTTGCGCAATCAAAGAAATATTCCATTTTCAGATATCACCGAGAATCGGTTCGAGTATAAGTGAATTGCTGTGAAGCGGTGGATAAAGCTCCCCACGTTTTGGGGAGTTACGATTTAAAATTCTCCTAATTTTATCAGCTATTAGGGGACATGGAAACAGTTTTGCTGATGCGTGTTTTGATTATGATGAAATGGACTTATGCGGCAGGATAGGAATAGTCTGAATCTTCCTGTTTAAGTCAAATTTGCTTGCCTCGGATCTGGATAGTCAAGGCCAATTGAATGGAATAATAATATAATCTTGCAAATGCACCGTCATTAATGTACATTAAATAAAGCAGACCCTCATTTTTCTTTCTAATCCCTCCTGATCAAGGATGCCCTTAGAGCCTATCCCGAAATAAGGACTGCGTATTTAGGCTCGCCGAGCCGGGTTAAGCAGCGAGAGTGTTTCCATAGTGCGTGTATCCCGAAGCTCGCGCAACCCGGCCGGAATCTTATTTTGGGATAGGCCCATACGCGACCTGTTCAAATCAGAATCAATCAACAAGAAATCGCAAACAACATCACGGGGTAATTATCATGAAGATTCTTGAAGTTATTCTCACACACATTGTTATCGGTGTAATCATCTTTTTCGCGGTTATCTGCCGGAGCGAGGCCAGGGAAAATACCGTAA
>JAHIZR010000242.1 GCA_018814465.1 bacterium
TATTCCGCCGCCGGGTGCGATAACGCACTCAGCGATGGAATCAGAACGCGCCCACACCACCTCTCCGGACGGCACGAAAACTGCATGTTTTCTTATTGGAGTAATCTGTATGATTGCTTCAGCGCCATCCACAAAATGGGGCAACCCCATGATATACAGAGTCTTCCACCAGTGAGTCTCGATGCTTTTCGCTGGTGGTGGACTCTGTTTTTTTTGCATAGTTTTCACAGGTTTGCACAACTGCCTGAGGAATTCACGATGAGTCGCTACACTTTTACTCTCAAACTGTCGGCATTTCTTCTCCTCTCGACACTCGCCTTTGCCAAGGACTGGCAATGGGAGAGGTATGAGGGGGACTATCGCAATCCGACGGGATTTCCGCAGCATGTATTAGCGGTTGGAGATTTTGATGGCGACGGCGCGGATGAATTGTTGTCCGACTACGGCGGTAATTCGTACTTCTACAGGATGACAGGCAACGCCGATACACTGCGCTGGACTGCCAGCGAACCGTTTACGGGACTGTCCTACTATGGATGGAGCCACTTCTTTCCGATTAACCTTGATGACATCCCCGGTGAAGAACTGATCATTGATCAAAACACTTGCTGGTCTCTCGTTTCATCTGATCCGATTACCTGGCAGGAACAACCGACTCAGCTTGCGCCGCTGCTGTTGCCTGATAGTACCATCGCACTTTTATATGGCGATTACACCGGTAACGAACTGCTGAACGCAGTATCATTGTCCGAGTTCGGTCGGGTCCATCTATATGAACGTGATCCTGATGATGTCTGGACGGCGATCAATGAATGGACTGTCGATTGGCTGGGCGGAGGCTATGACGGCGACTTCGATCATGACGGCGATCTGGATTTCGCACTCTATGCGCCGCTTTATTGCGATCCCTGCGATGTCGGGACGGCGCTATTTGAAAACAGAGGGGAGTTGGGCATTGAGTTTCATGAGCCTTCATTTGCCGGATTCATCATGCCCTTCGTTCATCCGATGGGCGGTGACCTTGACGGGGATGGAGAATGGGAAGGGATTCACAACACTTTCGCGAGGTATGGCAATTACCTTCTTGAAGTGAATGCCATGGAACCACACTTCCTGACGTCCGCCTCTTCCTGGGCACTGAGCAGCTTCTATCTGTCGGGAACGGGAAGCAGCATACTTGGCAACATACGGCGCGATGGCATTTCTTACATCGCTGGCGTTCGCGGTCTGCATTATGATACCTTCCCCGGCGGCAACACGTTCTGGACCGAAGTCTGGACACCGCGTGGCAGAGTGGAAGTTAATGTGGGATTCGAGGATTTTGGGTCATATCGCTGCAACCGGACGAACATGGGCGGTGATGTAAACGGCGATGGGAAACTCGATCTGCTGGCGGAAATCATATCAGGAAACTCCAATCGCGTTTGGTGGCTCAAGTTAAATTCCGGCGATGAAACTCGCGATATCTTCAGCAGTTCCAACGTGTCCTTCTCATGTTTCACTCAAAACGCCGATACGAGCTTCCACTCACCCTGTTTGGGTGATATCAACGGCGATGGTCGGGCGGAACTGATCGTGCTGGCGAACTGGGAGGAGCAAGCGAGGCAGGTACTCGTATTCGAGTTTGTTGGCGAAGGTGCTGCGACCGAGTTTCAGCTAAACGAATCACTGAGCCTTGGCCTACCAGTTGGTTTTACGAAAATCCGTACGACCGATTTAGACGGCGACGGACTGGCCGAACTTTTCTGTACTTCCGATAATTCATGGTCAGTATTTTTCTTCCGGAATAGCCGTTGGCTGGATTATTCCGATATCCTTCCCGACTTCGAATCCACTGAACTTGGCTTCGCCGATTTCGACAACGACGGTGATATGGATATCTTCACCGACAACGACGTCTGGATTAGCCTGAGTCCCTCGCCCTCCTCCGAAGATTTCGTCCTTCATCCTTCATCCTTCAGCCTTTCCGCTTATCCCAATCCCTTTAATCCAACGACCACGATTCGCTTCAATCTGCCGGATGCGGGGAAGGTGTCGCTGGATGTGTTCAATATTCAAGGCCGGCAAGTCGAGTCTTTACTCAACCAACCGATGACCGCAGGAGAGTATTCGGTAACTTTCGATGGATCGGCGCTACCGTCCGGCGTCTACTTCGCAAATCTTACAACTACAGGGCAGACGGCTGCTCATAAACTGCTGCTGCTGAAATAGCAACACTGGAGGTCCCAA
>JAHIZR010000243.1 GCA_018814465.1 bacterium
TGGGAAGGTTTTGTCCCGGATATCAGCGAAAAGACAATCTATAAGTATCAGATCCGCTCGCGTTACAACGGCTATTCGGTGCAGAAGGCCGATCCTTTTGCTTTCTACAGCGAAGTATCGCCCAAGACCGCGTCTATTGTCTGGAATCACACACATGAATGGAAAGACGCGGACTGGATGAAGACTCGCGGCAGATTGAATCCACAGCATTCTCCTCTCGCAGTCTATGAGATGCACTTCGGTTCCTGGAAGCGAGTGCCTGAAGAAGGCAACCGCTCATACACATACCGTGAGATCGCGCCCAAGCTTGTTGAGTTTATCAAGGAAACCGGATTCACACATGTCGAATTCATGCCTTTGATGGAGCACCCTTTCTTCGGTTCCTGGGGCTATCAGATCAGCGGCTACTACTCACCCACGAGTCGTTTCGGCACTCCCGAAGACCTGATGTTCTTGATTGACTATCTGCACCAAAACGAAATCGGTGTGATCCTCGACTGGGTTCCCTCCCACTTTCCCGCAGACGAGCATGGCTTGTGCTATTTCGACGGGACGCACCTGTACGAACATCAGGATCCCCGGCAGCGGATTCAACCCGATTGGGACAGCCTCATCTTCAACTACAGCCGGAATGAAGTGAAAGCCTTCCTGTTGAGCAATGCTTTTTACTGGCTGGACAAGTTTCACGCCGATGGATTAAGAGTCGACGCCGTCGCCAGTATGCTCTATCTGGATTACTCAAGAAAAGAAGGCGAATGGATTCCCAACAAATACGGCGGACGCGAGAATCTTGACGCGATTGATTTCTTGCGGCAGCTCAATACGGATGTCTTCGCTGAATTCCCCGATGCGCTGATGATCGCCGAGGAATCGACTTCCTGGCCGATGGTTTCAAGGCCGATTTATCTCGGCGGCCTGGGCTTCAATATGAAATGGGATATGGGCTGGATGCATGATACTCTGAAATACATGGCGCGCGAAGCCATCCATCGTAAGTATCATCATGACAACCTGAATTTCCGAATGATTTATGCCTTCACCGAGAACTTCTTGCTGCCGCTCTCGCATGATGAAGTCGTGCATGGAAAACGGTCGCTGCTGGATAAAATGCCGGGCGATATGTGGCAGAAGTTCGCGAATCTAAGACTGCTGTATGGCTACATGTGGGCAATGCCGGGCAAAAAGCTGCTCTTCATGGGCGGCGAGGTCGCGCAGTGGTCCGAATGGCATCATGAAGATTCCGTCGACTGGAACCTGCTTGATTTCGACTTTCATAAGGGCGTCTATAAACTCATTCAGGACTTGAACAAACTGTATCGCTCAAGACCTGAACTGCACGATGCCGATTTCGAGCCCGAAGGATTTGAGTGGATCGACTGCAATGACGGCGACAACAGCGTCTATTCCTTCCTGAGACGCACGCGCCATGCGGATCGCTGGATCGCGGTTGTGTGCAATTTTACTCCCGTTCCGCGCTATGATTACCGCATCGGTGTTCCGATTCCCGGCAAGTGGACGGAAATCCTGAATACGGATGCCGAAGACTACTGGGGAAGCGGCGTGGGCAATCTCGGCGGCGTTCAGACGGTTCCCGAAGAAATGCACGGCCGTCCTTACTCGCTTTCCATCACTCTGCCTCCGCTCGGCGCGGTCTATCTGCAAGGCCCGCAGCCGAAATAGCCGCGCTCCGGAACCGGAATCTTACTCAACTTATCTTGCGCTGGGAAGCGCCGGACGTATAAACGATTATTTGGAGTTGACAAATGCAAAAAATCTCTCCCGCGAAACGAACGAAAGGCATCACCTATGCCGTGCGGGATGTCGTTGTATTGGCCAAGCAAGTCGCGGCCACCGGAAAAGAGATGCTCTATCTCAATATCGGTGATCCGAATCTCTACGATTTCCGCACACCACAGCATATTCTCGATGCCGCCAAAGATGCCATGGAACGGAATAAGAACGGCTACTCTCCGTCATCGGGTATCGATGAAGCCGTAACCGCGATCCGGCGCGAGGCCGGACGAAAAGGCATCCAGAATATCCAGGATGTCTTCGTGACTACCGGAGCAAGTGAAGGTATCGAAATCTGTTTAACCGCGCTCGTTAACGAGGGCGAGAATGTGCTGACGCCGTCTCCCGGTTATCCGCTCTATAATGCGATCCTTTCCAAACTGGAAGCCGTTGAGAGACCTTATTATCTTGATGAAGAAAACGGCTGGCAGCCCGACCTTGAGGACATTGCGGGTAAAATCGATGAAAAAACCCGCGCCATCGTTCTGATTAATCCGAATAATCCCACCGGTTCGGTCTGCGAAAAGGCCACTCTGCTGGGGCTGATCGAACTGGCCAAGCAGCACAATATCGTGATCTTCGCCGATGAGATTTACGACAAACTCATACTCGATGAAGACAAACCGCATACCTCCATCGCCGCGCTCGATCCCGATGTTCCGTTTATCACCTTCAACGGTCTTTCGAAATCCTATCTCGGACCGGGTTGGAGAATCGGCTGGGGAATCGTCAGCGGAAATGCCGAGGTTCTGAAAGACTACATCGATGGCATCAACAAGATCCTGCGCGCCAGGCTTTGCGCAAATCATCCCGAGCAATATGCCATCGCGCCCGCGCTCGAAGGTGATCAGAGTCACATCGAAGAAATGAAAGTGAAGCTGCGCCGCCGCCGCGATATCACCGTCGAGATGCTGAATGAAATTCCGGGTATCTCCTGCGTGCGGCCATTGGGAGCCTTCTATGCTTTCCCCAGAATCGATATTCCCGAATCCGATAAAGAGTTCGTGCAAAACCTGCTGCGGGAAACCGGCGTCGTCGTCGTGCACGGCAGCGGCTTCGGCCAGCGGCCCGGCACGAAACATTTCCGCATCGTCTTCCTGCCGCAAGAAGAAGTGCTGACCAATGCCTACCGCCAAATCTTCCGTTATATGGAAAAGCACTATTCGAAATTCGGCTTAACCGTTTGAAGTCAAACCACAGTAATACAAAAAGACCCCCGACTCATCATCGGGGGTCTTTCATGTCAATAAGACTTTTTAGTTTACGGCGCAACAGCGATCATCAGCGAGATAACCGGTTCCGGGAAAACACCGATCAGCAGAATCAGCACCGACAATACAATCAATGTGATTGCATAGGGAAGCGGCCGCGGAATTGTCGTGTCCCCTTCCGGCTTTGCCATGTACATGAGTACGATCACACGAAGATAGTAATACGTTGCGATGATGCTGTTCAATAAACCGGCGACAGCCAGCACGATATGTCCGGTTTCAATTGCAGCCGAAAAAACATAGAGCTTGCCAAGGAAGCCCGCCGTCGGGGGCAGCCCAATCAGCGAGAGCATGAAAATCGTGAGCGAAATTCCGAGCAGGGGATGCGCGAAACCCAGTCCCTTCAGCGCGTCAAAGCGATAAGAGCCATCCGTGCCATGCCGCTGATTCACAATGATGACCGCGGCGAAAGCGCCCAGATTCATCAGCGCATAGGCGGCGAGGTAGTATCCCGTGGCGGCAAAGGCCGCATGGTTGCCGGCCACGATACCGACCAGTAGATAACCGGCATGCGCGATGGACGAATAGGCAAGCATGCGCTTGATATTCGTCTGCCTGAGCGCGGCTACATTTCCGAAGACCATCGTCAGAATTGCGATCCAGCTCAACAGAAGCGTCCAATGACTCGCAACCGGATGAAGAGCGATTCCAAAAACACGAATGAAGACCACGAAAGCGGCGGCTTTGGGTCCCGTTGACATAAAGGCCGTAACCGTCGCCGGAGCGCCTTCATAAACATCAACCGACCAGAATTGGAACGGAACAACCGCAATCTTGAAGGAAAAACCGGTCAAGAGCAGCGCGACGGCGGCGATGGTCAGCGGACCCAGAGTAGGATCGGCAAGAAAATAGTTCGTGATGTCATTATAGTTAATCGATCCCACCACCGCGAACATCAGCGCGATGCCATAGAGCATAAAAGCGGATGAGAACGCGCCCATCACAAGATACTTCATGCCGGCTTCGATCGACTTTGAATTCGTACGGTTCAAGCTCACCAAGATATAAAGTGAGATGGACATGGTTTCAAGGCCGATGAAGAACAGCAGCAGGTTCGCCGCTCCCACCATCACCATCATCCCCAGCACACTCATCGTCAGCAGCGGGTAGTATTCGCCGAGCCGGATATTCCTAAAGTGGAGATAGGCCGGGGAGAAGATTGCCGTCAGGAAACCGATGAGACAGAAGATCGCGCGGAACGCTGTGGTGAAACCGTCCTGAAAAACCGCACCGTTCATCAGCACCCCGATCGTTCCGACGCCGCTGATGGCGGCTATTCCGCTCACGATAAAACCGACAGCCGTCACCAGCATCGTTGCCGACGAATCCTTCCCTTTGGAAGCAACATCAACCAGAATCGCGGTGATGGCTGTGACCACAAGGATCAGTTCCGGCAGTACGCCAAATATGTCGGTTAAGCTATAGGACATGGATCAAGGCAATGGCAGATGTGACATGGTTGCGCTCTGGAATTTTTCCAGCACAAGAGCCAGCGACGGCTCAGCGCGCGCGAAGAAAGGTTCAGGGTAAACGCCCATGAGGATCGCGAGTACGATCAAAACGACGATGGAAATGCTTTCGCGAAGGGTGATATCTTTAAGTTTGTTGTTTTCTTCATGCACGATCTGTCCGTAGAAAACGCGCTGGTACATCCAGAGCAAATAGACCGCGGCGAGAATCACACCGGTGGCACCCAGCACGGCAAAGCCGGGATTGGCGGCGAAAGTCCCCAATAGAATCAGGAATTCACCAATGAAGCCGTTCAAACCGGGCAGTCCGATTGAGGACAGCGCGATGATCATGAACATCGCCGCATAGACCGGCATCTTTTTGGCAATCCCGCCATAATCGGCAATCAGCCGTGTGTGACGGCGGTCATAAATCACTCCCACCAGCAAAAACAGAGCACTGGTGGAAATCCCATGAGCCAATTGCTGATAGAGCGACCCGGACAGCCCTTCCATATTGAGAGCAAAGATTCCCAGCATCACGTAGCCAAGATGGGCAACGGAAGAATATGCCACCAGTCGCTTCATGTCCTTCTGAACCATCGCCACCAACGCGCCATAGATGATACCGATCAGAGCCAGAATGCTGATGATCGGCGCAAACTCGAGCGACGCATGGGGGAACAGCGGCAGGCAAAAACGCAGGAAACCATAGGCGCCCATCTTCAGGAGCACGCCGGCCAGAATGACGGAACCCGCGGTCGGGGCTTCCGTATGCGCATCGGGCAGCCAGGTATGCAGCGGGAAAATCGGAACCTTGATCGCAAACGCCAAAGCAAATCCAAGGAACAGCCAGAGCTGAACATTTACCGGATAGGCGGCCTGCTGAACAACGTAAAGATAGTTAAAGGAATAGGCCCCGGTAACGGGATCGGTTGTATGCAGATAGAGATAGAGAATCACCACCATCGTCAGCATCGACCCTGCCATCGTGAACAGGAAGAATTTCATCGAGGCGTATATGCGGCGCGCACCGCCCCAAACTCCGATCAGGAAGAAGATGGGGACGAGCATGATCTCCCACATGACATAGAACAGGAACAGATCGAGCGCGCAGAAAACGCCGATCATGCCGCCCTGCAAGATCAAGAGGAAGAAATGGTATTCTTTGATCCTGAGCGTAATCGTCTGCCAGGAACTAATGATGCACAAAACGGAAAGGAGAGTCGTCAACAGCACCA
>JAHIZR010000244.1 GCA_018814465.1 bacterium
CGAAATCTTCGACTGCTCTGCCGCTACGGGCTGCCTTACGATTCCGGAGATTCAGGATGTCAGCATCAATGGTGGAGATGAAATAACCGATTTGGAGCTTGTTAGTGTTGCTGTCACGGCAACTAATGAGCCCCGGGATATGATGCTGAGTGAGGATCCTGCATTCGACGATGCGGCATGGCAGACTTTCACTTCTCCGACTCCGTTCACGTTGAGTCAGGGAAATGGTATGAAAACTGTTTATGTCCGGCTCAGAAACGCGGCCGGCGTCAGCGAATCAGTCAGCGACGATATCCAATACCTCGGACTCATACCGAATCCCATCGACGATCTTTGTATTCATGTCGATCCCTCGACCAACAGTGTCATCCTCACATGGAATTCGGTTGAAAATGCCGAAGTGTATAAAATTTATGCGGGCGCATCGCCCAGTATGACTCCGAATGCGGGCAACTATCTGCACAGCACTACGGACACCTTTTATGTCGATCCCGTCAGCCTGCAAGTCTATTCATCGCGATTCTATTTAGTCACCAGCAGCAGCCAGCCGCCGGGAGAGGAAACAATGGTCTGGATTCCGGCCGGTGAGTTTGTCATGGGCAATAACCAAGTTGCTGGCGCACCGGAACATACGGTATACCTCGATGGATATTATATTGATGCCTACGAAGTCACGAATGCCCAGTATCGCGAGTTCTGTATCCTCACGGGGTATCCTTGTTTTCTTGAGGAATATTTCGATGATTTCCCCAATCATCCTTTGATCGGAGTGCGCTGGGATGAAGCGTGCGCCTACTGTGAATGGCTCGGCAAACGCCTGCCGACCGAAGCCGAATGGGAACGCGCCGCTAAGGGCAATGAAGACAACCGGCTCTGGCCTTGGGGTGACAATTTCTATCAGGAGATTGCTGGAACGATTTATCATGCCAATATTGACGGCACCGGAGATGGATGGGAGACGACCGCACCCATCGGCAGTTTCCCGACGGGCGTCAGCCCGACAGGCTGCTTTGACATGGCAGGCAATGTCAATGAACACTGCTGGGACTACTATTCCGAAGACTACTATAGTATGAGTCCCGACAGTAATCCACAAGGACCGGAAACCGGGACCGCTCGTGTCCGCCGCGGCGGAGCATACCATTATAATGCAGCTTTCGCGCGCTGCTCAAACCGCTATTGGCTGGTTGAAGGTTATCGCGGTTCATGCTCTTTCAGATGCGTTAAAACGCCTTGACAATAAGGCTGCATCGAAATAAGAAGAAAAGGACGCGGCAATTGCTGCGTCCTTTTGTATTCTTGAATCAGAGAGACTCTATTTCTATCGAGAGGATTACTTGATTCTCGTACACGTTTTGGAAGCTTCGATTCTTTTTTTAATCCTCGCATATACTGAAATCTCACTGGATTTATTTGCAGTTGTATTCTGCAATAAATACCTCGGAGTATCGCGGTTCTGACGCGCCAACAAAGTTGAAGAATTCTCGGAAAAGTCCGACCGCGATCCTACATGAACTTCATAGTACTCCGCTGATGTAACTGGTTCCCATTCTATCAGCGTATAGTCCCCTATACTCATAACGGTATGTTCGATTTGAATCAAAGCCCTGTCGACCCGATCCGATGATGCTGCTGATAGTTGAACCAAAAAAGCTTCATTTTCACCAGAGGGAGCGCGCCGGATCTCACCGCGCGAATCCTGCGCGATTATCGCGTATTCCATCCCTTCCGGAGATGAATCGGAGGGAGGGATGGTCGCAGCATAGTGATCGGTCGCGGATGAGGACATACTCATTTCAATCCAGTTCCCTGACGGCAGCCAACGATAGCGAAGCAGCACGGAAGTCAAGGTCGGAAGATCACTTCCCAGCTCGTCTCCCCATATTTCCGCACTTACGCTTACACTGTCTGTTGCAAGAATTGGCTGCACCGGAGTGTGAATTAGAAACGGACCGGTATTCCAGGCCAATGATCCGAAAAGATGCATTTTGGATTGAAACGACGACCAACCATATGCAATCAAGCCTCTGCAATCCGGATATTTTTTTGCGGTAAGAACAGGCGCCAGTTGCTCGCTTTCATATCCGTCTGTATACAGTGCAATGACAGAGGGGAATCCATATTGTTCATAAGTTATGAATGTCGAATCGAGATCCTGACTATAGCGGTGCATTGTCATTATTTCGATATCGGACGAAATCTGTGCCAGCGTGCCTTCGCCATTCTCGCCTCTTGTCCAGGGATTGGAAGTGGTTGGCATCGCTCGAGGGTCGTATGTGTAATAATCGAAGGGATCGCTATAGATACGGACAGGGATCCCAGGACGTCTGGATTGAATAATCTCATACATGTTATTACAGTACCGACCCACTAACTGCGCTGGAGTTAACCCTCGAGACTGGCAGAGTTGATCATGGCCGGCATAGGCAACTTCGTTGATATGTATCTTGAAACCGTCAGGGCTTAGTAGAGAGTCGGCATTCCTGACTCGATTCTGATAAGCTTGAAGCGGCTCCAACAGACTGAAGCAGACCGTGTTCTTGCCATTCTGGAAATAGACAGCACAGCCCCAATCGACGGAAACAATATCGTTCAAATAAAGCGCACCGCCGGGAATGCGTTCCAAACGCGGTTGTCTTACATAGTTTTCATAAGATGACGAATAGGTTTCAATGACCCGGTAATCGACTCCTTCTGTGCGAAGAACATGGCCCGGCTCTTCATAGACGTTCAAAGGTGTATCTGAACGTCTGACCAAACGAGTCAAATCCGCCGCTTCGATGCGAATATCATCGAACCAGATTGTGCCTGCCGAAAGTGAACTAAGCCCAATCAACAGTCTTAGTGTATCAAGATGATAGCTGCTGAAGGGAACCACGTATTCCGTCCAATCTTGTGTCGAACTTGCGCTCAGATGTGAGCCCAGACGTATAACACCATTAGTGATCGGTGGAGGCCCTTGGGCATCTACATAGAAACTGCCCGAATAGCCTGACGTCTTGCACCAAAAACGCAGGTTATAATAACCGTATGGTTGAACGGAAAACCATTGCCGAAGCGTAAGCGTATTGCCGGGAGTCTGAATCTTCAGCGAACTGCTCCCTGAATGCCGGATGCTCATATCCCGGCTGAAATGACTCCATAGATTATCACGATAGACTGTCCATGAAGACGGCTGGTTCCCGCTCCAGCTCTCAAAATCGCCGTTCTCGATCTGTATATTGTGGCAATCAGGAATAACTTCAAATGCCGAACTGGTGACACGCATTTGAGTGTTGGTGATCGGGATTGCTTCCTGCCAGCTGAAATCATCTACGGTCTTTCCGGTATTGTCACAAGAAACAGTCAATTTCTGACCGTGTGATCTTAGTCTTTCTCTTAACGCTTCGGCGTGAGGAAAATAAAAAGCCCGTGTCCAAGGAGAAAATTCCTCTGGCGCCATGCCTTGATCACCGTTATTCCATTCAATCTCATTCATCTTGTAGATATAAGAGCTGTCTGCTATCGCAGTGCAATAGTCATCCTGCTCGGTATTTCGCATGGGGCTGTTGATTGTGGCTATCCGTTCGGGATAATCCGGCCAGTCTCGAACATAAACTCTGTCAATATTCAAAGAGCCGTTTACATTTCCTATCAAACGCATCAGTGACAGCGCACCCCAGCGCAGTGCTCTATCATCCTCTCCCAGAATAAGAATGCGGAATTCGTCCACGAAAATCTGATATTCCTCATTATGAGTCGGCAAACCCATACCCGCTATCCCTGTTGAATCCAAAGCTTCAACTAAGGCCGGAAAACGTTCAGATGTTCCGATCCAGATCGAAGGAATGTCATAAGTGAAATGTGAAAATCCGACCAAAATTGGGGTGCGAAGACTGTTCTCCTGAAAGAGCCTGATAACTTCCTGTTCCACAAGTATTTCTGCCTCGGTTGGGTCGTCCGGCACTACAAGATAAAAACTACCCGAAATCACCGTCGGAGATTCAGAGATCACACCCATTTGCTGAGGACGCGGAATAATATCGCGCAGACTGCAATAGGCCGGAGCCGCAAGGATTAGCAGGAAAAACGCGAGTATCAATCGAGATCGATAAATTTTCTGGGTGCAGTCTATTGTATTCATGCTCTTAGATACGCTCTTGGTTTCATTCCACATTCAGCGAGGATTCAGGTCAGAATGAGTATAATACCTAAATGCAAACGCTATGCCGACGCTTGAAATGCGCCGATGTTTTGAGCAATATTAATAAAATGAACCACCATACTCAAACATGTTTCTTTGCCTGAA
>JAHIZR010000245.1 GCA_018814465.1 bacterium
CCGCCGGATTCGTAAACAGCGATCTGCCGCTCCATTTCCGTTTGAACCGCGCGCTCAATGCTCCGAATCGAATTCAGGTTCTTCATTTCGGTTCGTTCACGAAAACCATCTTCTCCAACAAGCCTGACCGAGACATTCGCATCACAGCGGAGTGAACCCTCCTCCATATTCCCGTCGCAAACGCCAATAAACCTCAGTAACTCGCGGATGGACGCGACATAAGCTCCGGCCTCCTGCGGTGAACGGAATTCCGGTTCAGAAACGATTTCGACTAATGGCACCCCGCAGCGATTCATATCCACGATCGTCGAACCATCTTCCTGATGCATCGATTTTCCTGCATCCTCCTCAATATGAGCGCGGGTAATGTTGATTGCCCGTTGAGTGCCGCCAACCTGAAATTCGATACGCCCTCCTGAACTGAAGGGTTCGTCGAATTGTGATATCTGATAACCCTTCGGGAGATCAGGATAATAATAGTTTTTGCGATCAAACTTCGATTTCGGATGAATCGTCGCGCCGATTGCGAGCGCAAGCCGCGTTGCCTGCGCGACAACTTCCTTGTTTAATACCGGAAGCGCCCCCGGCATGCCGAGGCAGACAGGGCAGACATGCGTATTAGGCGGATCGCCATAGCTATTTGGACAGCGGCAAAAGGCTTTTGTCTTCGTCAGCAACTGCGCATGGATCTCGAGACCTGCGATCATTTCCCACTTCATGAAGCCACCTCAATTCGCTCCTCAAGCTGCGAAGCAACCTGAAGGATCAGCTCCTCTGAGAAATGCGGTCCCATTATCTGCGCGCCGATCGGCATTCCTCTCTCATCACATCCGATAGGCACCGATACAGCGGGAATCCCAGCGAGATTTGCGGGAACCGTGAAAATATCCGACAGATACATCGCAACCGGATCGTCGATCTTCTCGCCGATTTTAAAGGCGGTTGTTGGAGTCGTCGGAGCTAATAGCACATCCACCTGTTTAAAGACTGATAGGAACTCCTCAAAAATCAGACGACGGACGCGCTGTGCCTTCTTATAGTAAGCATCGTGATAGCCCGCCGATAACACATAAGTTCCCATCATGATTCTTCTGCGGACCTCATCGCCGAAGCCTTCACCTCGAGTCAGGTTGTAAACATCCGCGACGGAATTCGCTTGCGGATTGCGCCACCCATAACGAGCGCCGTCAAAACGCGCCAGATTCGAGCTTGCTTCAGCGACTGCCAATACATAATAGACCGGAATAGCGTGAGCTGTTGTCGGCAGTGAAACATCCACTAAGCTATGCCCCAACGCTTTTAATTCTTCCGCCGAGTTTCGAGTCGCGCTGACAATACTCTCATCCATCCCCTCTGTCTGAAAATACTCGGCAGGGATGCCGATTCGAAGCTTTCGATGCAGCGGCAACAGACCTTTACTGCAATCGGCAACCGGCTCAGGCGCGCTCGTTGAATCGCGCGGATCAACTCCTGCCGCGACACTGAGGATACTCAAAATGGAAGCACAGTCGCGACCGAAAAACGAGATCTGATCAAGGGATGATCCGAATGCAACCAATCCATACCTTGACACTCTGCCGTAGGTCGGCTTCAGACCCGCGATACCGCAGAACGCAGCCGGCTGTCGGACACTGCCGCCTGTTTCACTGCCAAGGGCCGCATGACAGAAACCTGCCGCAACCGCGACCGCACTGCCCCCGCTCGATCCACCCGGAACGCGATCAGGATCATGTGGATTACGCACCTCGCCGTAATACGACATTTCGGAAGACGATCCCATCGCAAATTGATCCAGATTCGTTTTTCCGATGATTACAGCGCCTGCTGCCTCAAGTCTTTTCACCGCAGTCGCGGTAAAAGTCGCCTGATGATCTCCGAGAATCTTTGAACCACAGGTCAGCCGTGTATCCCGAATCGCAATGTTATCCTTTACCGCAAGTATCCAGCCGGCAAGAGGAAGTTTTTCTCCGGCCTGAAGGCGTGCACAAACATTCTCCGCAGAGACAAGAGCGCGATCATCCAGCAATGTAATAAAGGCCCGGAGGTGCTCGCCGTCCCGGGCCTGCTTGAGCGCATCCGAAACCGCCTTAGTCAGTTGAATCGGGTTTTGACGCAGATGTTCTGGACTGGGCAGTGGGATTGACATCGACTTTTGGAGAGGATTGTTCAGTTTTTTTCAGCGTTGATTCAGAGGGAGTGGAGGATTTGGGTGAAGAGTCCGTGATATCCGAATTAAGCTGATGCTTCACATCAATAGTATATCGACGCACCTCCGCAATTCCCCGCCCGAGATTGCGCGCAATCTCAGGCAGCCGCTTTCCGCCAAACAAAAGCAGGATCACCAACACGACGAGAAATATCTCTGAGGGACCAAGATTCATAGTCTGAAAGGAAAAGATTTAGACGGTGAGCGCGGCATACGAAGCATCCTGCTGTAAAGAAGTAATCATGGATCGAAAGACGCCGAGTCCATCCGTACTGCCGATTCTTTCATCGGAAGCTCGCTCAGGATGCGGCATCATACCGAGCACATTGCCTTGCTCGTTGATGATTCCGGCGATGGAATTGATACTGCCATTCGGATTGCCGTCAGGAACATCCTGACGCTTCGGGCCGGTATATCGAAAGACAACGCGGCCGGAGCTTTCCAACTCCTCGATCGTTTTATCATCGGCGACGTAGTTGCCTTCGGCATGAGCGATGGGAATCCACAGCAGCTGCTCTTGTTCGTAAGCGGATGTGAATGCAGTCTCAGTGTTTTCCACTCGAAGCTCTACATTCCGGGAAATGAATCGAACATTTCGATTTCGCACTAAAGCTCCCGGCAGCAATCCAACTTCACAGAGAATCTGAAATCCGTTGCAGATCCCGATAACCAGTCCGCCCTGCTTCGCGAATTGCTGAATAGCCTTCATGACAGGCGAATATTTGGCAAGCGCGCCGGCGCGCAGGTAATCGCCATAAGAGAATCCGCCAGGGATGATCACAGCGTCACAATCACACAGCGAAGCTTCCTTATGGAACACATTATGCACTTCACAGGAGAAAATATCGCGCATCACATAGATACAGTCGCGATCACAATTCGAGCCGGGGAATGTAACGACCGCAACTTTCATGGAAGCTCGATACGAAATGTTTCAGTGATGGGATTAGCAAGCATTTTATCGCTGATTTCTTCCAGCAGCGCCTTAGCCTGATTGGTATCCATGTCGTCAAGATCGATTTCAATCATCTTGCCAACGCGAATACTGTGAATGCTGTCATGACCGTGCTGTTTCAGGACTTCGTAAATCGTTTGCCCTTGCGGGTCAAGCACGCCGTCCCGGTAGGATACAAAAACTTTTGCTTTCAACTGACTCTCACAGTATAGTGACGGATTCTTCTTCGTCTTCGAGCTCCTCTTCTTCAGCGGCCCGGCGGGCATTCACAATTCCGGCTGCAAAGCCCGCGACAATGAGCACGACGATTGCGGGAAATGCATTACGGAGCGGATCGAGTGCAAAATAGACAACACACAAAAACAGCGCACTAAGCTTGACGAGATTGATTCCTTGTTCACGAAGAGTAAACCTTGGCAGCCCCGCCAACGGTACGTGGCTGATCATGAGCAGGCTCGAAATTATAACAATGGCAGCGATCACATTCGAGTTTGCCGCATCGTCCCACCTCGCGACGCACATCAAGACAAGCGCGGCCATGAGACAGGCATGCAGGGGCGAACTCAGTCCGATGAAATCGTGAGCCTTGCCATCGGCATCAATATTAAAGCGCGCCAGGCGGATCGCTGCAGCAACGACGGGAACCAGCGTCACAAGCAGTCCGGGCACACCAAGATCGCGAAATGCGAATGCGTAGACAATCAGCGCCGGCGCCACCCCGAAGGAAATCATATCCGCCATTGAATCGTATTGCAGACCAAAAGATGAAGAGCTGCCGAAATAGCGCGCAACTTTTCCATCAAAAGCATCGAAAATCGTCGCGCAGAAAATCAATAGACCGGCCGTTATCAAGTGACCGTCAAAAGCCATCAGAATCGCAATGATTCCTGAGATGAGATTTCCAGTCGTCAGCAGATTAGCGTACCATCGTGTCATCTCTATTCCTTTAAGATAATCTCGCAATTATAGATTCACCGGCTCGAACCTGCTCGCCCGGTTTGGCGAGAAGATGAGCAGTTTCCGGAAGAAACACTTCCATACGTGAACCAAAATAGATCAAGCCGAAACGATCTCCGATTTCAAATGTATCTTTCGGCTTCAGTCGGCAGCTTATTTTTCTCGCAATTAATCCTGAGATCTGCCACCACTCCACCGGCCCCGCGCTCGAAACGGCTTTCACAACAATTCTGGCATTTCGTTTGAGAGCATTTTCGGTTGCGGCAACGAAGTAAGCGCCGGGCGTGCTGGTCACTTGCTCGACTCTGCCTGAGATCGGACAACGATTGACGTGAACATTGAAAACAGACATGAAGATGGCAACACGCTTCCGACCATCCTCCATCGTGTCCGATAGCAAAACGCGCCCGTCAGCGGGAGCGACAACGTTTTGCTCGCCTTCGGGTATTACGCGATGCGGATCGCGAAAGAACAACAGAATCGCAAAACCGACAAGAGCAAGGCCAACTGCGACAAATGACAAACCGGACAGTTCAAAGAGATACGACGCAATGAGCGCAAGCAGTGCCAGCACCGCCGGCGGGAGCACAACAACTAAAGATTCACGAGCGAATTTCATCAACCGCTCTTCCTGTGAAAGATGGATTATGCCGCACTGATCAGACGATCGTGAAGCTCTCGATATGCTTTTTCAACACCGCCCAAGTCCTGATGAATTCGATCCTGATCCAAGCGGCGATTGGTTTTGCGGTCCCAGATGCGGCAATTATCAGGAGTAATCTCATCAGCGATACAGATATGATCGCCCGCACTCCCAATCTCAAGCTGGAATTCAAGCAGCACCAGTCCCCGACGATCAAATAACGATTTCAATATCGCATTTGTCTTCGAGGCGATTCTTGAAATCGTTCTTAAGTCTTCTTTTTTCGCGAGCCCCAGCGCAAGCGCATGAGTCTCGTTAACCATCGGATTGCCGAGTCTGGGAGCCTTCAGATAATACTCAATAATCGGATAGTCGAGCGCGCGTCCGTCGTCCAGTTTGAAGCGAGCGGCAAGGTTAGCGGTAGCAATGTTGTGGACATGAACGATAATCTTGAACATTTCCAGTTTTCTGACGGTCATTTCCGTGGGGGTTATGCGTTCAGAAAAATGCGTTGGAACGTGATAGTTCTCCAGATACTGAAACAGAAAACTGGAAATACCGCAATTGATTTCCCCCTTGCCGGGGAACTTGCCTTTCTTGGAGGATGCCGCTGAACCCGGGAACTCATCGGTGAATTCGAGGACGATTATACTGGGGCGGCCGGTGGAATATAACCGCTTCGACGCACCTTCAAAAAGAAGATCTTGCTTTTCCAATCGAATCCTCTTGGTTGAGCTGCTACTCGATGATGCTTAATCTTTTGAAAATCTTGTCAATAAATTCATAGCGCGGCTCAAGCAAAACCAGCGCTTCCAAAGTCTCGCGAGTGAACAATGCAGCGATATTCTTGTCTTTTAGCAGAACGTCAACAAACGGAGTGGAATCCGCTAAGGCTGCCTTCGCACATGCCTGAACAGTCGAATAAGCTGCTTCGCGTGTCCAACCTTTGCCGATCAACGCGTGAAGCACCTTCTCGGAAGCCAGAACACCGTGAGTCAAATAGAGATTATCTTTCATCCTTTGCGGACGAACATCCAAACCGTCCAGGACTTTAATCAGAATATGCATCATGTAATCCAGCGCGATGCATGCGTCCGGAAAGATGATTCGCTCAGCTGACGAATGCGAGATATCGCGTTCATGCCAAAGAGCGATATTTTCCTGCGCAGTGACTGCATATCCTCGAATCAATCTTGCCATCCCACTAAGCCGCTCGCATAAAATCGGATTCCGCTTATGAGGCATGGCCGATGAACCCTTTTGCTTCTTGCCGAACGGTTCATAGGCTTCGCCGACCTCGGTTCGCTGCAAGTGGCGAATTTCGACGGCAATTTTCTCAATTGTCGAACCGATCAGCGCCAGCACATTCAGGAATTCCGCATGACGGTCGCGGCTTACCACCTGAGTGGAAACCGCGGATACTCCCAGACCGAGATGCTCCATCACCGCTTCTTCCATCTCCGGATCAGTGTGCCCGTAATTCCCGACGGCTCCGGACAGCTTGCCTACCAGTACCCGCTCCATACATTCATGAAGTCGAGTTTCATGGCGGGCGAATTCGTCCTCCCATTGTGCGAATTTCAAGCCAAATACCGTCGGCTCGGCATGTATTCCATGAGTGCGCCCGACTGACGGGGTATTCTTGAACTCAAGCGCCCTGCGGCGAAGGATCATACGGAGTGCAAAGATGTTGTCCAGAATCAGTTTTGCGGCTTCTTTGATCTGGAGGGCAAAGGCCGTGTCAACAATATCAGAAGATGTCAAACCCATATGAATGAAGCGCGATTCAGGGCCGACATGATCAGCAATGACCGTCAGAAACGCGATGATATCATGATGAACCTCGGCTTCCACCTCGTTGATCTCTTCAGGAGTAAAGGCTGCGGCGGCTTGAATCTTCGCTAATGCATCAGCAGGGACCTCGCCGCGATCAACACGCACAGACAACGCCGCGAGTTCCACTTTCCACCAGCATTCGTAGCGCGCCTGTTCGGTCCAAAGACCGGCCATCGGCTCTCGAGAGTAGCGTTCTATCATCCTTCAAGATTGGTTTGTGATCCGGGCTGGGGTTTGAGTTCCAGCACGAAATCGTGATAAGTGCCTTGCCGATTGATGCTCATCGTGATCGTTTGCCCGACCCTCAGATCGTTATTGCGCAAGTATTCTCTGGCATCCGCTGAAGTGTCGATCGGATATCCGTTAATCTCACAGATGACATCCCAAACCTGAATGCCGGCTTCCGCGGCGGGACTGCTTGCATCGACAGAAGTAACCAATGCGCCCCGATTCTGGGTCAAGCCAAGTTTCCTCCACATAATGCCGGTCATATCGGTCGCTCGAATGCCGATCCAGTAGTCGCGATTGACTCCGCCTCGCAGCAGGTCATCAATCGAGGCAATAATCCGATGCGCGGGAATAGCAAAACCGATTCCAACCGAGCCGCCGGATTCCGAAAAAATCATCGTATTCATGCCGAGTGCTTTACCCTCGGCATTGATCAGCGGTCCGCCGGAGTTTCCGCGATTGATCGCAGCGTCCGTCTGGATCATGTCAGAATACAGCCTGCCGTCGCTGTCCCGTTCGAAGTTTCTTTGGAGAGCGGAGATTACGCCGACGGAAACGGACGGTTGATCATTGACATCAAATAAGCCATAAGGATTCCCGATCGCGATCACCCATTCCCCGACTATGGCATCTTCACTGTTCGCCCATGTTATAAAGGGCAAGTTTTCCCCGTTAATCTTCAGCAGCGCCATATCCAGAAGCGGATCGGTGCCAATCACTTCCGCCTCGTACTTGTCACCGGCTGTGGTTGTAACCGTGATCTCAACAGCATCACGTACGACATGCTCGTTGGTTACGATATAGCCATCCGGTGTCGTGATAAAACCCGACCCGATATTCGTCAAACTTCGCTTCACAGTCCGCGGCCACATTTTATCATTAAAGAGCATCCGAAAGAAAGGATCGGAACGAAGGGGATTTGCGTATTCACGAACTTGTACGACGTTAATGCCGACGACCGCATCCTTGGTGTGCGCAATCGCAGTTGTGATCGCATTATGCCGGCTCTCGTAAATATCCTGTTGAATCGGAGGCAGGTACGTTGGTTCCATCTCCGATATTACGAGAGGAAGATCGCTCGTCGACTGTTGAAGTTCCTCGGTTTGCTGCGCGAGGGATTCTAAATTGTTCTGGAGTTCCAGTATCAGAGCAGACTGCTGGCCATCCCTCCAGTAAAAATACAGGATCCCCAATCCAGCAATTAGACCGATCAGAAACGCATTCAGGAACTTTGTCATGAGGATAACTCACCGGAATTGATTATTGACTAAAGCTGCGGCCAATCATGATAACCTACCGCTGTGAGTGTTAAACCGTGTGCCGGGGCCTTTGTTCCGGCAAACCGGACATCCTCTTTCTCGATAATCTGTTGTAAATTCGAGAATTCCAAACTCCCTCTCGTAATATCAAGCATAGTGCCTACAAGCAGACGGACCATCCCGTGCAAGAAGCGAATTCCGTCTATCCTGAAGAGCACGTCCTCGCTCTCCTTTTCCCATGTTGCCCGATAGATCCTTGAACGGTAGTGCTCCTCATCCGGTCTCTCATGGGAAAATGACCGGAAACAACGATCACCGAGCACTTCAGACGCCAGTTTATTCAGCTCATCGAGATTCAGTTTGTCCGTCAAATACCAACTGTACTGCCTTCCAATTGCTCGCTGCTCGGAACGAATCCGATAGGCGTAGCCACGCCATTTCGCATGAAAACGCGCATGAAAGTCTTTGTCAGCAATCTGGACTTTCAGTATGCGGATATCCGGCGGCAGGTTCGCATTCAGAGCCTTCAGAATTGTCTCCGCATTGCGATCTTCAGCAGCTTTGAAATGGGCTACCATGCCTGTGGCGTGAACCCCGGAATCAGTCCTGCCAGCACCCGTGATTCTCGGTCTTTCGGAGAATAAGGGAGCGAGGGCTTCTTCGATACAGCCCTGAACGGTGCGTGAATCCTTCTGAAGCTGCCACCCACAAAAGTCAGTCCCATCGAATTCTATTAGAAGCTTGTATTTTTGAAAATTCGAAGGTTCAGAAGACATTGATTATAATAGCATTATATCAAAATTGAAAGCACGGAGAAGCTCACAAAACCAAAGGCAATCAACCAAGAAGAAAACGCGGATATGCTTTGCCTATAGGATGATCTGACGATGACCGGATCATAGCCCCGGGCCTGTAAGGCAATTGCAGTGCGGTCGGCACGACGGATGGATTGCACCATTAATGGAAAAAGCAGTCTGTTAAGCCTTCGCATCGACCCGATGGAATTGGAGGAGAATTTCTCACCTCTGGCCTCTAAGGCGAGATTCAATCGATAGTATTGATTCTGAATGAACGGAACCATTCTCAGGGCTAATGTCGCAGTGAGCTCGACCTTTGACAAGAAGTGCTTGCCTATCGGTGACTTCGAGAGTATTCGACCGATTGACCTGCCATATCGTTGCAGATCATGGAGTCGGCTTAGGCAACTTACAACACCTAAGATCAAGGCAAACCGAGCGGAAAAACGAAGCGCAATCAAACCCTGTTCATAGTTAAGGAAATAAATGAACTTTCCTTCATTTAGTCCCAAATAATGGCTACTTATGAACCAATGGATTGTGAAAGTTGAGACCAATAAAAGCCAGGCTTTGCCGATATCTGATAGAACCTTAGCCAATCGAACCTTCACCAGCATTAAGCCGAAAAACCCTACCAATGTCAAAGAACACAGACTCTGCCAAGTTTGTGACAATAAGACACAAATGATATAGGACAGCGCACAGATAAGTACCAAACCCGGCTCTGGGTCAGTATTGCTGTGATGATATGATAAGGAATCCACCTTCAAACTAATAAGATAAGGCGCATTCAGTCGAAAGTCAAACCGCGAAACCCAGCCTCAAGGACGGCCTATTCAAAGAAGAACTTAGTTTCGCGGATTCCGTTTTCCGGTGAATCTGAACCGTGGACAGCATTATTCTCGATACTGGAGCCAAAGAGTGCGCGGATTGTACCGTCAGCCGCCTTCTTAGGGTCGGTTGCGCCGATTACTCCACGCCATTTGTCGATCGCACCATCGTGTTCCAACCACCCCACCACGACCGGTCCACTGGTCATATAATTGACCAGATCCCTGAAAAAGGGCTTCTCGGTATGAATATCGTAGAAAGACTCGGCTTGCTGGGTTGTGAGGTTCAAATAGCGAAGTCCTTTTATCGCGAAACCTTCTCTTTCAATCCGTGCGATAATCTCACCGATATGGCGAGCTTTTACCGCATCGGGCTTAATGATCATTAACGTTCTTTCCATAAATAGGCTGTTATTCCTTGTATATTATTATTTTAAAACTTCCTTCATCATCAAGCCGATGTCAGCAGGTGAATCAGCAACCAGAATACCCGCGCCGCGCATCGCCTTGATCTTTTCCGGAGCGGTTCCCTTTCCTCCGGCGATAATCGCTCCGGCATGACCCATTCTGCGCCCCGGAGGAGCAGTCTGACCAGCGATGAATCCGACAACCGGCTTACCAAATTCGGTCTTGATATAGTCGGCGGCTTCCTCTTCAGCGCTTCCACCTATTTCGCCAATCATGACAACCGCTTTTGTATCAGGGTCGTTCTTGTAGAGCTTGAGGATATCCGTGAAACTTGATCCATTGACCGCATCGCCGCCGATGCCGATCGCTGTCGTCTGTCCGAAGCCATTGTCCACTAATTGCTTGACAGCTTCATAGGTCAAGGTACCGCTTCTACTAATCAAACCACAGTTCCCCGGTTTATGAATAGCGGCCGGCATGATGCCCATTTTGCCAACTCCCGGCGTGATAACACCAGGGCAGTTGGGACCGACCATGCGGGATTTTGAGTGGTTCAGAGCATCTTTTACGGTCACCATATCCCGCACGGGAATTCCTTCGGTAATGGTTACTATCAGTTCGATCCCCGCGTCAATTGCCTCTAGAATCGCATCCGCGGCAAAAGGCGGCGGAACGAAAATACACGTTGCGTTGGCGCCGGTCTTATCAACCGCATCGCGGACCGTGTTGAAAACAGGAATCTTGTCGTTCCAGAGCTGACCGCCCTTGCCGGGAGTCACTCCGCCAACGACATTGGTTCTATAGTCAATCATCTGTTGGGTATGGAACGATCCTTCCGAACCGGTAATACCTTGAATGATGATATTGGAATTTTTAGTGAGTAATATAGCCATGAGCTTGTCTTTCAAATGAGGTTTGCATGAACTACTGAATCGCGGCAACTACTTTCTTTGCGGCATCGGAGAAGCCCTGCGCCGAAATCAGGCTTAGACCTGATTCATCCAGCAGCTTCGCGGCGATATCCGCATTGTTGCCTTCCAGCCTGACAACGACCGGGACGCTGACTTTGACTTCCTTGGCTGCCTGAATCACTCCTTCGGCAACACGATCACAGCGCACGATGCCGCCGAAAACATTGACCAGAATCGCCTTGACGTTCTTGTCGGACAGAATAATCCGGAATCCGGCGGATACGGTTTCGGCATTCGCCGTGCCGCCGACATCAAGGAAATTGGCCGGTTCACCGCCATGCAGTTTGATGATATCCATCGTGGCCATTGCCAAGCCGGCGCCATTCACCATACAGCCGATATTGCCGTCCAGTTTGATATAGTTCAGGTCGGATTTCGAAGCTTCAACCTCAGCGGGATCTTCTTCAGACAAATCGCGCATCCGGGCGATGTCTTTCTGCCGGAACATGGCATTGTCATCGAAATTGAGCTTGGCATCAAGCGCAATCACCCGACCATCACCCGTTACCACCAGCGGATTAATCTCGACCAGACTGGCATCGGTTCTGCGATAGGCGGTATAGAGCGCGGTAAACATCTGAATTCCGCTTTTCAACGCTGCTCCGCTTAAACCGAGCGCAAAAGCCAGTCGCCGGGCATGAAACGGTTTGAATCCGGTCGCCGGATCGATAGTAACCTTAATAATCTTTTCGGGAGTTTCCGCGGCGACCTTCTCGATTTCCATGCCGCCTTCGGTGGAGACCATGAATACGTCCTTGGATTGTGCGCGATCCAGCAGAATGCCGGCGTAAAGCTCGCGCTTTATATCAACTCCCTCTTCAATCAACAGCCGCTGCACCTTTTTTCCCGCCGGTCCGGTTTGATGCGTAACAAGCTGCATGCCCAGTATCGCGGATGCTTGCCCCCGCAATTCTTGCTCGCTCTTGGCTAATTTAACACCACCGCCCTTGCCTCGCCCGCCCGCGTGAATCTGAGCCTTTACGACGACCGGATAGCCGCCTAAGCTTTTTCCGAATGCTACCGCCTCGTCTACAGAAAAACAAGCCTGTCCTCTTGGGACAGGGACAGCAAATCTGGCGAGGACTTCCTTTGCTTGATGTTCGTGAATTTTCATTTCTCTATCCTGTTCTTTCCTAACGTCAGTCTGCACAACTTATATTCAGATCCCTGATCCGTCAGGAATTATTTCCGTTCCGCTGTTGCCTTCGAGGCTCTCAATAAACCTGTCCAAAGAACAAATAATCACCCGCTTTCCGCCGCCCTCAATAAAGCTGATCGCCGCCTCAATCTTCGGTCCCATACTGCCGGGCGGGAAATGCCCCTCCGCATAATAGCGCTTTGTTTCGCTGATTGTAATCCGCTTCAAATCCTGTTGGTTCGGCTTGTTCCAGTTCAAAGAGACATGTTCTGTATCGGTAAGAATAAACAATTCGCTCGCACCGATGCTGTTGCCCAGAACAGCCGAAGCACGATCCTTGTCAATTACGGCATCGATGCCCTCATACCAGCCATCATCCCGACGATAAACCGGTATACCGCCCCCGCCTGCCGCAATCACAACCATCCCGCTCTCGATCAATTGTTTTATGGCTTGTGCATTAATTATTTCAAGCGGCTGCGGACTCCCGACAACACGCCGCCAGCCATGCTTTCCGTTCTCGCGGACTTGCCATCCTTGGGTCTCGGCTTTGCGACGCGCTTCGGCTTTCGAATAATATTTCCCGATAAACTTGGTAGGATTCAGAAGCGCTGGATCTTCAGGATCCACTCGTACCTGCGTGACAACCGTAATGACCCCGACATTCACCCCCTTCTGCGTGCAGACATTCTGCAGACATTGTTCGATCATATAGCCCATCCCGCCCTCGGTATCGGCTACGATTATTCCCAGTGGAAGGTTGGGGGCTTGATCTGTGGCCAATTCGACGCGCAGTAAGGCATTGCCGACTTGGGGACCATTGCCATGCGTAATCGCAAGCCGATATCCTCGTCGAATCAGTTCTGAAACGCCCTGGAGAGCGGTTCGAGTATGGCGAAATTGATTGGGAATAGTGTCGGGTTCACTGGGGCTGGAGATCGCATTTCCTCCCAGCGCGACGACTGCAATCGGGGTGTTATCCATGAAGGAGCTAAGTCCGAAGAAGTACGATATTTAGTGTCTTAAGCAATTAAAACACACAATATAAGGTAACTGGCCCAAAATGTCAAGCAATGGGGTTTTGCCCCTCCAGACGCAGGGTCTTATCGCGTTCTGACTGAAGTTCTTCGAGTTTCTGTGCCGTGTTTTCCCAGCCTTCCAGAAGCCCAGGGAGTTCAGCCTGAATTCGCTTGTACTCGACTACGGTCTCACGCGATTTCTCGATATCGTTGTAGAAAGTCTCATTTGAAAGCTGAGACTCAATCTCTGCTTTTCTCGACTCCAGCTTATCGATCGTCGTCTGCAGAGACTCAAGCTTTTCCTGTTCAGTCCGAATCATCTTCGAGAAGCGATTACGGATCTCCGCTTCCAACCGCTTTTGTTCCTTGGATTTTCTCGGCCCAACAGTTTTAATCTCGGTCTCCTGTAAAGGAATTCGTTCCGTGATCTCTGTTTGAGGAGTCAGGAGTCCCTTCTTCTCGATATATCTCGATAGAGTCCCCGGCCAGTCGCGCAGAGCATGATTTTCAAACTCGATTACTCTTTCCACAAGACGATCAAGGAAATAGCGGTCATGGCTCACGATCAACAGTGTACCGTTATAGTCCCGCAGTGCATCCAACAGTACATCCTGCGAGTTCATATCGAGATGATTCGTCGGCTCATCAAGAATCAACAGATTAGACGGATGTAAAAGCATTCGTGCCAGAGCCAGTCGTGATTTCTCTCCTCCGGAGAGCACCGACACTTTCTTGAAAACATCATCGCCGGTGAACAAGAATGCGCCCAAAAGGCCGCGAAGCTGCGTCTGCGTCAATTCCCGCGAAGCGCTCTCCATTTCCTCCAGAACCGTATTCGCGGGATTCAGATAGACATCCGCTTCCTGAGCGAAATAGTCCACCACTACATTATGCCCCAACTTGACATTTCCTTCGGTTGCTTCCTCGATTCCTGCGACCAAACGACAGAAAGTGGATTTCCCCGCGCCATTCACACCAACGATCGCGATTCGCTCCCCACGCTTTAAAACAAGATTCGCCTCTTTGAAGACTTCCAAATCTCCGTAACGCTTCGCCACATCCTCCAATTCCAGCACAATCTGTCCGCAAGGCGGCGCGGAGGGAAAACGAATCCGGATTTTCCTGCTCGCCGACTTTATCTCAACCGAGTCCAGCCGCTCCAGCATTTTAATCCGGCTTTGCGCCTGTTTGGCTTTGCTCTGCTTATACCGAAAACGCTCAACGAACTTTTCAAGGTGCTTTCTCTGCGCCGCGATCTTTTCCTGCTGCTTTTCGAGATACTCTTCCCTGTTTTCGATTGCTTTCTCATAGTCCTCGTAGTTGCCCGGAAAAATCGTCAGCTCGCCGCGATCCAACTCCACAATCTGATCGACCGCACGGTTCAAAAAGCTTCTGTCGTGACTAACGATAATCTGCGTACCGCCGAATTTACTGAGGTAATTCTCCAGCCATAATAGAGTCTGCAGGTCAAGATGATTTGTCGGTTCGTCGAGCAGTAAAAGATCAGGATCTTTAAGCAGCAGGCGAGCTAAGGCTATTCTCATCTGCCAGCCGCCAGAGAATTCTTCAACTTGGCGCTGAAAATCGCTACTGCTGAAATTCAATCCGTGCAGAATGGCGGACACGCGCGCTTCCGCGCGATAGCCCTCCAAATCCTGCCAACGGTGCTGTAAGACTCCCATTCGTTCAAGCAGTTCCGGATCATCCGGCTTGAGTTCAAGCTCCCGCTGAATAGAGTTGATTTCCAATTCCATTGCGGGCAAATCAGGAATTCCGCCCCAAGCTTCTTCAAACAACGAGCGACCCGCATGCGTGACGCTTGTTTGCGGCAGATATCCGATTGTCAGACCGCGGCTGCGGATGATATCTCCGGAAGACTGCTCGAACTCGCCGATCAGCATCTTCAGCAGAGTCGTTTTACCCGCGCCATTCGGGCCGACAAGTCCGTATTTCTCGCCGCGAAATATCGACCACGTGACATCCTCGAAGAGCGTTCGTCCCGGGAAGAGAACCGACAGATTTTGCAGTTGAAGCAGTCTCATGACGGTCTCGCCAGCGCCACGACACGCCGGTCCGATTGAATGCGATTTCCGCCTTGCCCCAATGCTTCAAGATAAATGATATACATTCCTGTCGGCAATTCACGCCCTGAATCACTCTTTCCATCCCAGAGAATTTCGCCTTGAAATCCGGCAGGCATATTATTGCTTAAAAACCGAACCTGCCGTCCTCGTACATCGAAGATCTTGATGTCGAGCCGCGAATCCGCCTCATCCAAATGATAGCGAATTGAGAGTACATCTTCTCTGCCATCACCATCCGGTGAAAAGGGATTCGGCTCTAATTCAATAAGCTTATCCCCCGCTGCGGCTGCAATCAAAGCGCGGGAATTCAATCGCCCGGGAGTCGCGCCACTCGCGTCGAGAGAAGATGCCCAATTCAGAGGATCATTCGAAGACGAGAGAACAGAAACTCGTTCCAGTGACAAACCGGCTGTCCCGCTGCCCCAGTTTGTGCGGTAGTCAACTCTGTCGATTGTCTGCCCCTGCGCATCAAACAATACGAGCGAGTCGCCGGCATTGTTCAATGAAGGATAGCTCGAATTCCAGATATGGACCGGAGTTCCCTCCGTAATATTCTCAATAAAGACCGAACTGTCGGCGGCAAGCAGCATATAGCTATTCGAATCCATGATAGTTGACTGAATCGGGAAGCGCTTGCTTGAATCAGCCAATCCTGAACCATCAGAGAAAAACCAGCCATCCAGAACGATTGATGCGGGGCTGCAATTGTAGAGTTCGATCCACTCACTCCGACCGGCGAGCGGCTGAAACATGATCTCGTTGATTACAATGCTGCCCGCACCGGCGGAAGCTCCTACCGTCAAAAAGGCCGTATTGTTTTCAGATATATCATCGCTTGTTTTCAAACTTGCCCGATAGTATCCTGCTGACTGCTCACCCATATGCAGCGAAGAAGTAAAGACTGCTGAATCTCCATACGAAAGCAGCGGTGACAGCCATGAGGCCAGAGCAGTGCCAAGCGAGTCGTACTGGTTCGTCATTTCAAACAGAAATAGTGAATCACTTGCGGGATTCAAACCATGATTCGCGACCGTAATCGAGATCGTGAACTCCTCATTCGGATTCGGGTGTTGAGGGCTTGCTTCTATTTGCTCGATTGCAAGATCGTAATCCGGCGGAGTAATACTGTTGCGAGCACCCGGAGTGCCATGAATCGACAATGACTGTCCCCAGTTCTCAGCTGAATCGCCCCCGTTCATGAGATATTTTTCAGTCGAATGCCCCGCTGAAGTCTCAATATCATACGAATGCATTGCGACAACATTGCCGTTCGACTGCATGATGCTGACGGTCTCGGAGCTGCTGTTTGATAAACCTCTGCTGCCGAAAGTCGAACCGATTATTGTGATGACAAGAGCTGACTCGGGGATCAGGGCGTCATAGGTTATGCTTTCATCTTCGAAGTAGTCAGGATCGAGAATCAGTATGTACTGTCGCGGTCCTGCCGTCAGACCCATCTCAAGTCCGGTCAGAGTGTCCGTACCCTCTCCATCGGATAATGTCCAACCGGTTAGGTTGACGGGAAGAGAGGATTCATTATATAGCTCAATGAATTCATCGCTTCCCTCCTCTCCCTCGGGATTGAACATGATCTCGCTAAGAACAACCGCTTGGGAGTTCGTGCAAACGGCTAAGGTAAAGATGATGAAATAGAGATTAGTGAAACGCATTTTCAATGTGTTTTAGTTGGATTTTATTCTCCCACCAGACTCCGATAACGTCGAATCGGATCGGATATGTAAGCTTTCCGGCCTTGATATATAGTTGCGCAAGCCGCTTGAGTTTGTGCTGTTTCTTCGCATTAACTCGCAATTCGGGAGGAACGGAACCGAGCTTTTTACTCGTCTTGACCTCGATAATAACCAGAACTCCATCTTTGAGCGCCACGATATCTATTTCCCCGATTTTCGTTCTCCAGTTTCTTGCAAGCACTTTAAATGAATGCTGCCTGACAAATTCACAGGCTGCGTCCTCTCCCTTTCTACCGATGTCCTCCTCGACTTTTGGCTTTTTTTCACCGAAGAATGATCTAAATATATTCACGCACACCGCGGAAACTCCTTCTATGAATCGGGCAAGGTCCAAGTGCTTGAATAGCCCTTCGATGCGCCGGTGTCGGATAACCATAATGGCGGCTAAAACCATAGTCCGGGTATCGCAAGTCATATTCCGTCATAATGTGATCGCGAGTAACCTTTGCAAGAATGGAAGCCGCCGATATCACGGACACTCGCGCATCACCTTTTATAATCGGCAATGATGCAATGTCGATGGGGACAGGATCTCTGCCGTCAACCAAAATAATTTCAGGGCGCATCTTCAAGCTCACAATCGCTCTTCGCATCGCTTCTAAAGAAGCTTGGCGGATATTCATTTCTTCAATCTCCCGCGGCGAGCATTGACCGATTCCGCAGACGAATTCACAGGAAATATCAATACATAGTTTCTCGCGATACTTCCTCGAGATTTGCTTTGAATCTCTGCAGTTCCAAATTGTAGGACAGTCCTTGAAGAGCACTGCTGCTGCAACCACAGGCCCAGCGAGCGGTCCTCGTCCGGCTTCATCGACACCGCAAATCGCGGAGTAGCCCTCTTGCACTAAGCGCAATTCAAAATACTCATCTCGCTCTGCTGCTGAAAGCCGCTGTTGTTTTTCCTTATCCATATGGCAGTTTCCACAGTTCTGAGAGCATTTGTGCTTTGGGCTTGATCCGCTTCCAACCCTCAACGGAAGATTCAAAAACAAGCGTGGACTCCTGTCCGGTGATCAGATACGGAATTCCTAAGCTATTCAGACGTTCAATTACCTCCGGAGCAGGATGTCCGTAGCTATTGCGCCGCCCTGCTGTCAGGATACATAACTCTGGCGATGTTGCCCTTAAAAATGGCACGGAAGTCGATTTTTTACTGCCATGGTGGCCTGCATGCAGAACGTCCACATCCAGCATCTCTCCCCATGAAAGCAGTTCCAATTCAACCGTACTATCAATATCCGCGGCAAGGAAAGCGGAATTGGAATTCATCGAGAGAATCATAGCCAAAGATCTTTGGTTCGACTCACTTAGTCGAAGCAAGCTGAGCGAATCTGGCGACAGCACACTAAGGTGCGCCGATGGCGACAATGTTACGATATCCCCGGCGCTGAGGATTTGAGGCTTTTTGCCCTTACTCCGAGCAGATATTTCAAACTCGATGAATGTACGCGATGATGATGTGTCACCATTAGTCCAGATCCGATCGACTGCGATTCTCTGAATCAGCTCCGCTGCGCCTCCGATATGATCGGTATCGGGATGCGTAAGGATTAATCCATCCAGCTGCACGATACCGCGATCCGCCAAATAAGGCAGAACGATTTTGGCAGCACTCCATTCGCCGTAACGCGGTCCCGCATCAACGAGATAACGGCTTCCTTCTGATTCTATCAGACATGCGTCTCCATTCCCCACATCGATGAAGGTAAGTCTGGAATTCTCTGCTTCATCAATCCTGCCCGTCCAGGTAATGATGCACGCGAGAAGCAGTGCTGTCTGAACAGCATATCTCCGTCTCTGAAGCATCCAGAAAACCGGAATCAAGAAAATCAGCAGATACAGGGTGAGCATTAAAAGAAATGACATTTCGGGTATCTGGATGCCGGCCAGCGGCAAGCTGGCAAAAAAATCAACGATCCAACCCAGACAATAGCCCAATCCTTCTATGGACGGGGTGATAAACTCAACCATCCAAGGAGCGATAGCGGAGAATAGCAGCAACAAAGATGCTAAGACAAGCAGCAGTGCGAAACCCGGAACAACCAACAGATTCCCGATTCCGCCGACGAGAGGCAGTCTGTGAAAAAGAAAACCGACGAGAGGCAGGGTACCCACCTGTGCGGTTATCGTGCCGATGAAAACCTCCACCGATGATTTCAGCATACCGCTCTTCTGAGAATCTATTAACTGAGCTACCGTCTGCTTCATTGCCGAATAACCCGCGATCATTCCCAGAACCGATAAATAGGATAATCCGAATCCCGGGTCTACAATGTCCATTGGATGCCAGAGCAGTTCAATCCCCAATGCGATCGCCAAGTAGTTGATTACAAGCGTGCGCCGCTGTAGAAGTCTTCCAACGAGAAAAGTGCTGCACATGAGGCTCGCGCGAACAAGTGATGGAACTTCACGGCCGAGTTCCATGTAAAACACCGCGGCGAACAACAGAATCAGATAACGCAGATTCCTCGGGAGAAAAAAAACTCCGAGTGTAACCCAGAGCAACGAAATCATTAAACCGGTATTCAGTCCGCTTAAGGCAAAAATATGACTCAAACCGGTCAGTCTCAATTGTTCCTGAAAGCGATAACCGAAATCCTGCCTGTCTCCAAGCACGAGAGCGCGGCAGAGTGCGGAAGCATCAGGTGATAATGACTCGTCGAAAGTATGAAGAATCCAATAACGAAAACCGTCTATTGCCCGACGGAGATAATACCCTCCGACCTGATGAATGAAGAGCGACTCGGGATCGACAATAACATCGCTGGCTTCGCGCTTCGACAGTACTCCGGTAAGCGCACCTGTGAATCTGGCGGTCCGCTCGGAACTTGATCTCATTCTGCCTATCGCATGGACAATGTCGCCATAGCGAAGCGCTGCCAGCAAACTCGAATCCGCAAAGAGGCGAATGCGCAAGTCGTCAAGCTGGATCGAAAAACCTTTGCCTTCAAGAAACGCCTGATCGACAATAACCTTGCCTCGATTCGAAAAGTCGAATGAGGAAATGACTACGCGCCCTGTAAGCCGAACAGAATCGTCAGCCGCGGCCTGAGCGGAAAGCAACCACCTGTCCTCCCGTCCAAGTTGGGATTCCGCCCGATACCAAGCGAGCATAACAAAGAACAAGAGCAGCACGATGACCGCATATGAACGCAACCCAGGCGTGAAGAATGACGCCAAAGCGAGGAGCGTAAGAAGCAATACTGCGAAGAGGAGGATTGATTCCGAAACACTGATGAATAAACACAGTGTCACACCCATAATCATCGCCACGGCAAAAGGGATTGCGGTAGCGTTTTGAAGATCGAAGCGGCGCGGCTTCATTCTGTTTCTGCTATTGCTTCTTCAAGATAAATCTGCTGGCAACACCGAGCGACAATGGCGTTGACTCCGCTTCTGAAAATCCAATTCTTCGAAAAAGCGCCGTTAACTGGTCAACAACCGGAAATTTTTCCACAGTCCTTGCCAGATAGGCATATGCATCTTTATCCCTCGAAATCAGACCGCCTATTGGTCTCATGATACTCCACATATAAAACCGGAATAGTCCGTCGATGATTCGCGACCGGTCAGGAGTAAATTCAAGAATAACTCCTGTGCCGCCCGGCTTAAGAACTCGGTAAAGCTCCCGCATCCCCGCTTCGAGATTTGCGAAATTTCGAATTCCGAAGGCAATCATGAAATGATCGAAAGAGGCGTCTGGAAATGGCAACGCTTCGGCGGAACCCTGTATCAACCTGAATCGCTCTGTCAGAGTATGCCCTTTTCGACGCGCGATCGTCAACATGCTTCTTGCCGGATCAGCCAAATATGCATTCGCTGCGGGCTGGTGTCTCAATGCGGCAATCGCCATGTCGCCGGTTCCAGAGCTGCAATCCAGAAACGACGATCCTTGCTTCAGCTTCAGCTTGCGAACCGCTTGTTTTCTCCACCGCCGATCAATCCCGAGGGAAAAGAACCTGTTCAGAAAGTCATACGTGGAGGAGATGCGATCGAACATCTTCGCCACATCATTCTTATCAGACTGGTTATTCTTCTGCATTTTGCGGTAAATCAGGGAAGACTGGATCAGCGTATGAGGATGAGATAGGCGTAAAACGCCGGAGTAGAGAGTAAAAGCGAATCGAAGCGATCCAGCAGACCGCCATGACCGGGAAGAAGCCGCGAACTGTCTTTTACACCGGCTTCGCGTTTGAATAGTGATTCGAGAAGATCGCCGGCCTGTCCAAACACACTCACGGCAAGCGGCAGCACAATATAATCAAGCGGCGTGGGCGAGCCCCACTTCAAGAGCTTGATGATCACAAGCGGCAGAGCAGAAAAAAACAATCCGCCAATTGCCCCTTCAATTGTTTTCTTCGGACTCGCTCTTTCGAAAAGTTTGTGCCGCCCCCACAAGCTGCCGATGAAATAGGCGCCCGAATCGCAGAACCATGTCGCGGTGAAGAGCAGCACTAATGCGCCGGCATTCGAGAATCTGTCAGTCGTTTGTCCGGATCCCAGATACGGCCACAGGATTAAAGGGAAGGCGATATAGATAATGAACAGGATCTCGCCCCCCATCGCGGCGAATCTGTTCGTATCTTCGCGAAAGAGCGAGCTGATAAGCCAGAACGCAATAAGTAAAATCGCTGCTCCTGCAAGTCCGGGATATGCTTGATGAAAAACCGTCGCATACAGGGCCAGAAGCAGAATAATTGACCGGAAAATCGAAAGAGCAAAACCTCGCTTTATCAGCAGTTGTTTCCACTCTAAGAGCATGAATATCTGAAGCAGCGCGACCAATCCCCAAAGCGGATAGCCGCCCGACCAAGCACACCACAACAGAACCGGAATACCGGCAAAAGCAACAATAAATCGCGACAAAAGGTTTGACACTATCGGTACCGGCGACCTTTAAGTAATTCTTCCGGCGGCGGCCAACCGGTAGAGTCCGGCTTTGCAGACGTGACTTCATGCGCTTTGGCCCGCAACGAGGCAATCTCGTCATCGGTTACACTAAACACTGAACTGGAAGTCGTGTCTTTAAGCTTATCGTTCAAGCTTGACACAAATCCCGAATCAGGAAATATGTCGATTATCGTCTGCGTGACATGCCGTGCGGATTCAAAATCCCGAAGTCTGTATTCGTAGATATACTGCATCGCGAACAGCGCCTGTAATCCCGCCGCGCTTGTTGAATCAATCTGAAAAGCATTTTTATAAAGCAAAGCCACGCTGTCCATATCCATCGAACCGGTCAGGAATGCCGCTTCCGCCTCCATCAGCAGCTGTTCCTGCTTTGTGGTTTCCAGCGAGAGCAACTCGTAGCCAAGTTCCTTGCGAATCATGTTCCGAACACTGCGCGGCATCGATTCGACAGTAAGGGCTTGACGATACAATTCCTCTATTCGTTCATGATCCGGATTCTCCGATTCTTTCAACCGGGCCGCCAGCTGTAGCGAGGCTTTCCAGAAATCCTCATGTTGAATAGGCTCTGCCGCGGCAAGCTCCAAGTACTTCAGAGAGCTGTCCGGCTCTTCGAGGATTTCTTTGAAAAATTCTGCAGTCTCGAGATAAGAGCTCATGAGGTTCTGACGCAATACAACAACAGCGGAATCGAGAAACTGTATTCTTTCAAGCGCTCTTCGTTCTCTTATCGAAATCGTATCCTCTTCCACAGGCAGCAATTCCACCATCACGCTATCGGCAATGGTACTATCAGCATCCGCCTTATCCCGCTCCGCTTTCATTGCTCGAAGCAGGGAATCCGCAAGTAGTGCCGCAGGTGAGAGCTTCTGCTCTTTTTCGACCGTATCCGCTTCCAATTCTGTCAGAAGCGAGTCGTTGACTATAGCGGTATCTGCCGGAATAATCAACGTTTCCGAGGTATTTATCGAGTCAAAAGATAGAGAATCCGCGGATAGCTCGCTAAGATGATCGTCGTCGTCTTCTTCAGATTCGAGCGGTACTTGCGACCAGTCGATTCTCTTCAGACTATCGGCTTCGAATTCGAAACTTGCGATGCTGTCTCTCAATGATTCAATTCTCGATAAGTCGAACAGACCGCGAGAAAGACCGTCAGAAGCCGCTCGCGCGGAATCGATGAGAGAACGAGCGGCACCCGATCCGCTGACACTGTCGAACTTTGCCTGCGCCGTCAGCAAGTCGGTTTTATAGTCTCGATAGATTTCTCCAAGCCGGAAGTAGGCGATGCCTTTCTCAACGCTGTTTTCAGTTTTGTTGACGAAGTCCTGATACAGCTCTGCGCCGCGGTCGATCTCGCCCGTTGCGACAGCAAGCGCGGCGATTTCGACATCAATAGCGGCAACAAGAGTTTCGAACTCCGGATTCCGCCGAAGTCTGAGTAGCAGACGTTCCGCTTCCGAATAATCACCCAGCGCGAGCGCGCATCTGGACCACAGAATACTGGCATCAAATATCTGACGTGTATTGCGGGAATTGTTGATAACGGTATAAAACGCTTCCTTTGCCTCGCTGTACTTTTTTTGATTCAGCAAAGAACTTCCGAGCGCAAAGTAAGCATCATTTTGTTCGTCTCTGTTCCTCAATCCAGCCACGGATTTCTCATAATAAGAACTTGCATCGTTCCACTGCTTCTTTTCCTCATACAGCCGAGCAAGAATCGAATAAGCCTCTGCCAGTTCATTCTTTCGCTTAACAAATGGAAGCGCTGCGAACAGACCCTTCTCCGCTTCATCGAGCCGCCCCTGATCCGCCACGACACGCGCGCGCCATACATAGGCAGCGGATACATGCTCGCTGTTTGGGAAAATGGTAATCAGCTCGGAGAATTTCCGTTCCGCGCGGCCCAGTTCCCCAAGGCGATAATACGAAATACCCATTAAGATCAGGGCATCATCGATCCATCGGCTGTCCGGATAGTACTCGAGTAGCGATGCGCCTGATTCTATGACAGTTTGATACGTATTGATCGGCACACTCGGCTCGGTGTTCGGATTTTGATGCTCACGAATATTTTTCCTTCGAACTCGTTCGGCTTCATTAAACTTCTTCTTCACATTATAGAATGTGTTGTAGTAAGCTGTGAAGTTATCATAAAACCGGCCCACCGGCCGAAGAGGTCCGCACCCGGAACTGAAGATCACGAGCAGCAGAACTGAACAAAGGAGTGTAGTGATTATGCGGTTTCGCATTGATCTTCTGACTGGTTTATTCTTTTACAATTTTATCGAAATCGCTTCCACCAATTGCGGCAGAATATCTCCGGCGTTGCCGCGAATCGAGAAATCCGCCCAACGGGTTATCGGAGTAGGTTCAGGATTAATCTCTAAGACTGCGGCTCCGGATTCTTTCGCTATCTCGGGCAGCGAGGCTGCCGGATAGACAACCGCGGAAGTCCCGACTACTAAAAATAAATCACATGTCTGTGATGACTGAAAAGCCTCTCGAATCGCGGCTTCCGGCAGCATCTCTCCAAACCAGACTACGCCGGGCCGCAGCATTCCGCCGCATCCGCATTTAGGTACTTTCCCTTCAAATCGAATCTCTTCGGTATCTGATTCCGCGCCGCAACTCTGGCATCTGTTTACTTTTAGATTCCCGTGCAATTCAATAACTCGAGTGCTGCCTGCAGCCTGATGAAGTCCATCCACATTCTGAGTAATCAGCGAAAATTCAGGGCAGATTCGCTCCCACGCCGCCAATGCAAAATGGCCGGGATTTGGATTAGCGGAATCGAGTACATCCCTTCTATATTGATACCACTCCCAGACTCGTTCAGGGTTCCTTAAAAAAGCCTCCATATTTGCAAGTTCTTCAGGTTTGAACTTGGACCAGATGCCACCATCACCCCGAAAAGTGGCAAGACCGGATTCAGCCGAGATTCCAGCGCCTGTCAAAACCGCAATCCTTTTCGCTTGCCTGCAAGAACCTAACAGCGCTTCATTCTCGGGGTCAGTTAGGTCGAACTGACTTGACATTGCGTTCCCGTTTAGTTATATTTGACTGATGAAGAGAAATACAGATCGGTGTTGTGTGGAACTCTCTGTTTGCACCAACATTTACATGAAGATACAAAATTAAAATCGCTAATGCCACAACACAAATCCTGCGAGAAACGTATTAGAACTAATGAGAAGGCGCGACTTCGGAACCGTCAAGATCGTTCTCGCTGTCGCACAATGACTAAACGAGTTCTCGAAGTAACTGATAAAACTGAAGCTAATAACCGCCTAAAGGAGGCCTACGAGCTGTTCGATCATATGACTTCGAAACGACTTATGCATCGAAATACTGCCGCTCGCAGAAAAGCAATCTTAGCGAGACACGTCAATTCACTATCAGTTTAATTCCAGAAATACAATAGTTTCCCCGCCGAGCCGGTGTAACTAAGGCGTCCATCCCCTCCAGCCAAAGTTAACGCACCGGCTCTTTTTTTGCCTGCGCCCACGAGTTATCGTGGGCGCGTGTAGTTTGGTGCCTCTTGTATGATCGAGACATCGTGCGGATGGCTTTCAATGTAGCCAGCGGAAGATGCCTGAATCAGTTTCGTTTTCTGCTGCATCTCGAGAATAGTACTGGCTCCGCAATAGCCCATTGATGCCCTGATTCCGCCCACTAACTGATAAACAGTATCGGCTAACTTTCCTTTATACGGAACCTTTCCTTCAATTCCCTCGGGGACGTACTTGCTGCTCGCTTCAACTGCTGATTGGAAGTAGCGGTCCGCGGCTCCCTGTTTCATCGCGCCGATTGAGCCCATCCCTCGATAAAGCTTATAGCTGCGGCCCTCCACCAGAATCATCTCGCCCGGGCTTTCATCAGTACCGGCAAACAGGCTGCCGATCATGACCGAAGAAGCCCCGGTTGCAATCGCTTTCGCGATATCTCCTGAATAACGGATCCCCCCGTCAGCGATGACCGGAATATCCTGCTTGAGCATTTGTTCGACAACATTCATTACAGCTGTGATCTGAGGCACTCCGACACCAGCCACAATTCTCGTCGTGCAGATCGATCCCGGTCCGACTCCCACTTTGACCCCCTTGGCTCCCGCATCCGCAAGCGCTTGCGCTCCCTCCGCAGTGACGATATTCCCCGCGATGATATCTACATTGAGTTTTGAGCTCAGCTTTCGTACCGTATCAATTACATTTTTTGAATGCCCGTGCGCGGAATCCACTACCAATACATCCACTCCGGCTGCAACCAATGCTACCGCTCGATCAAGGCTTTCTCGTCCGACTCCTACCGCTGCGCCGACTCTTAATCTGCCATCAGGATCTTTGCAGGCGTTGGGGAATTGGGAACGCTTCTGGATATCTTTCACTGTTACCAAACCGCGCAACGCGCCGCTTTCATTCACGAGCAGCAGTTTCTCGATTCGATGCTTTTGCAGGATTCTTTCCGCGTCTTTTAGATCAAGATCGATGGGAGCGGTCACTAATCGTTCTCGCGGAGTCATCATATCGGAAACCGGCAGGCTCATGTCTTTCTCGAATCGAATATCACGGTTTGTCAGAATCCCGACCAGCATTTCACCGTCCACGATCGGAATACCGGAGATGCCCTGCCTTCTCATAAGATCAAGCGCATCCGCCAGCCTGGCATTCGAACCCAGCGTATGAGGATTCAGGATTTTGGCAGACTCGCTGCGCTTGACTCTGTCGACTTCCGCTGCCTGCTTTTCTATGCTCATGCTTTTGTGGATGATTCCGATTCCGCCTTCTCGCGCCAGCGCTATACAGAATTTGGATTCGCCAATTGTATCCATTGCCGCGGAAACCAGCGGAATATTAATCGGAATATTTTGGCTAAGGCGGGATTGAAGGCTTACATCCGAGGGAAGGACCTTCGAATCGGCCGGAATCAGCAGGACATCGTCAAATGTCAAACCGACTCCCACGATTTTCTCAGTAATGAATGACATGTTTTGAGGTGTTATGATAGTGGATATACATGCAGCATCCACTGCCAGTACATTGAAAAATACAGCCAGTGGTCAACAGCGAAATATAGACCGGAGAAGATGAGTCCGGTCAAGAGCACAAAAAGCAAGGTTACTCTTAAGAATGATGTTTGAAAACCGTTCTGCAGTGCTGAAATCAGCCTGATTAAGCTCCAGATAAATCCTAAACCGCAGAGGACTAACGAAGGAAAGATCAATACCTGGAAGTCAAGCAGGCGGTATAATACGGCGCAGATCGGCAGCAGAAACAGCAGCGGTGTAAACGACCAGTTTGCATAGTTCCAAAGCTGTCCCATGCTTACTCGCGGCCGAAAAAGATTCGAGATGAGTTTCAGATAGAGAATGTGAAGCAGTTTGCAAAAGAGTACCAAACTAAAAACAATCAACATTGCCTGTCCGGGAGACCACAACAATGATGCTACAGTTGCCTTTGCACTCGAATTTAGCCCGATGAAAGTCAGGAAATAATCGAGTCGAATACTTTCCCGCATCCAGTATAAGACAGAAACAAGAAATCCGGCAACCGCCGCTGAATTCAGAATCCAGAGCAGCAGCGTATGAGAAGAAGGAAGGTATCTTCGGTATCGAATATCCGAAAAAAAACCGTGCGAATGCCGAAAGACCCGTCGCAGATTCTGGCGGAACACATTATTACCGCGCATCGAGATAGATAGAATCAACATCGCGGCTAAGGCGGAAGCCGGAAAGACAATTGGATTCCCTCCTTCACTATCCGGTTTGCTGATTAAGCCTGAATTCCCTTCAGCATCGAGCAGGCTGCTGATCTCCGCATCCGAATGCTTCTTCCGCCGGGCAGCAGTCATCAGCCCGAATGAATACCGATTCGGGAGTCCGGCTTCATTCTGAATAATTAATGGACTTGCCCCGATATAATCCGCGAAACAGTGAACAGCGATACCGATTGAATGACTCCGGGAAAAAGCCTTCTGAATCTGATACTTAAGCGCCGCCGATTGCGCGGATATCCGATTGGAATCCGCTTGAATCGATTTTCCCGACAACCAGCCGAGATTTGAATAGACCATCGGAAGGCTGGATTCCGTGCCGATTTCGGGCAAAGTTACTGAGTAGGGTTCACGCGCAATCATGAGAAAATCCGCGCTCGTGCCTTCGGGAAACCTGCCCGTTGATTCGATAAAGCACGGAAGCTCTGTCAGAGCCCGCGTTTCCGCTGTTAGTGCGTTCACAATTGAGTCCGCGGTCGCATCGGAAAACTCAAGCATTGAGCCGGTACAGACTGCCAACAAACTCGGATGAGATCGTGAATAGCGGATAACCTGCATCAGCGGACCTGATCGAATTGCGTCAATATAATCATTCAGGATGATTTGACTTGGAAGCCTGTTCAGACCGATATCCGCCAATATCCAGATTCCGAGAGAATCGGCTAAGCCCATCAGCATTTCCGGCGGCGCGGAACCATATAGTCTTACAGCGTTGAAACCAAGTGCCTTTATCTGAAGCAAATCTGACCGAAGCAGCGAAGCTGCAACCGGCAGTCCGGCAGGATCCTGAAAAACATAATCGACCGCCTTCAGCTTGAAAACCGAATCTCCGCAGACGAATCCCTGCTTATCCACGCCTCTCTGCGCGAAGGATACCCCTTCGCTCCACCTGCTTAACGTATCCTTCTGATGCAGCATGAACAAGTCGAGATTATATATGTACGGTCGATCGGGACTCCAAAGCAGCGGAGAGAACGAAGTAAATCGCAGCGGATGACTTTGCGAACTGCTGTAGTAATCTGACAGATTCATCGAAGCCGAGGCTGCGATTGACCGCGACGAATCGCTAAGCACGGCGTGAACTGATATGTCCTGTGTTTTGAGTCCCGCAACAGCCGAATCTTGCCTTGAAACGCGATTTCTCATCACCTGCGCAGCAATCCGTAAATCTGCCATTGGGCCCGAATTCACTGAGTCACTATAAATCTCATAGCGATAAGTCATCCCGGCGAAAGACCACCCATGACGTCCTATCAGGTAAAGCTTTGACAGAATTCCGGCATATCCTGAAGGCTGAAACAGTTCCGGCTGCAGAGGAACGGAGCTTGAACGATTCAAATCATTCTGCACAAGCACGGATACTTCGTTCGCGCTTCCATATGTCAGGTACTCCGGTCGAATCGGCACACGCAGCGCTGCAAAATCGCCGCGACCGGCGTGCAGAAGATTTCCATTCACTGAAACATCGACTCGATAGCGGTAAACAGGAATCAGCAATTCCCAATCGTATTCTGCAAACGAATCGGGAAAGACAACCGTCCGAACAAATTCCACCGCTTTTTCCGATTCTGGAAATGAACTGGGAATCCAACCCTGTCTGAATTCACTTCCTCCGGTCCGATAATTCCAAGCGCCGCTTATATCCATAACAATACAGCCGGCATCTTCAAGCTTCCGAGGGATTCGATCAGCTTCATCCACAGGCAGTTTTGAGAGCATCAAACCCTCGGCAGGCAGACAGAATTGTGCCAGCGCGAGGGTTAGGCTAATTGTTAGTATCAGGCGGGTATGCAAACCCGAACGCATCAGGAAAGTACCTTTATAATCATTTTGCGTGTTCGTGGTTTTTTACGACAATCCCAAGGCAAAGCCTGGTCGACATCTCGATGTCCGCAATCGAGGCATGTTCACTGGTCGTGTGCTCTTCCCGCATCCCGCAGCCCAAGATCACCGAAGGCAGTCCCTTTTCATTATAGACGCTGGCATTGGTTCCGCCGCCGATTGAAAGCGGCTTCATCTCCATTCCATTGAGCTTTCCGCTTTCAACCGCTAACGTATAAGGCAAGCTGTCGAAGGGTACATCCATCGCAGTGAATTCCTTCTCCACCTGCTGATGGAATACGGGCCTTTTGACTACTCCGCCGATCTCCTTTGTATAATGCTTCACCGCCTCCTCGAATGCCTTGGCCATTGCATCCGTCTGAGCCTTCAGTTTTTCTTCGGAATGGCTTCTGCATTCCGCATTCGCCTTAAGATTCGGAGTCACAATATTCGTTGCCGTCCCGGCTTCCACCTTCCCGATATTCGCGGTCGTTTCCTCATCAATCCTGCCCAGCTTCATTCGCGAAACAGCATGTGCGAATACCTCGATTGCGGAAATCCCTTTCTCTGGCGCCATTCCCGCGTGCGCGGCAATCCCTTCCAGCGTATAAACCATGCGGTTCGCGCTGGGAGACTTATAGATGATTGTATCGATGTCTTCACCATCAAGCACAATCGCGAACGCGGCATCGATAGAGTTCATATCCACCTGATTGCAGCCAAGCAGGCCGATTTCTTCCGCGACATCGAAAACGACCTCGATGGGACCATGCGGGATATCGCTTTCATGAAGACAGCGCAGCAGTTCTATAATAACGGTAACACCGGCCTTGTCATCCGCTCCCAGCACCGTAGTTCCGTCCGTACGGACTATTCCATCTTTCAAAGTCGGATTCACTCCGATCCCCGGCATAACCGTATCCATGTGTGCTGAAAACAGGATGGCAGGCGCTTTCGAATTGCGCGCAGGCATTCGCACATGAAGGTTTCCGCAATTCCCCCCAATCTTCTCGCCGGCATCATCCATCCATACCTTTACTTTCAACTCGGACAATGCTTTCTTCAAATAAGCCGCCACATCGGCTTCCTGCTTTGAGGGGCTGTCGATCTTGACAAGGTCCAGAAAGGTGCTGATAATTCGATCGGTGTTCGGCTGCGGTAGATTCATGGTTCCTCTCTTTCGTGTAAAGCGCCTTCGACGCCATCTGTGGAAAGCTTTTCGATCTTGACTTCAACATGCTTCCCGATTAGCCCGGGAGATGGCACGATATAGACATCAAGATAATTGTCTGCGTGTCCGGCAAGCAAGCCGTTCACATAACGATTCTCGAATAGTACTCGGCAAGATTTGCCAAGATGCCGCTCGTAAAACCGCTTTCTTAATTCGGCATCGAGCGCGGCGAGTTGCTTGACTCTGTTCTGCTTTAACCCGGATTCTATAAAGCCGGGGAGTTTCGTGGCTGCGGTTCCCGGCCTTGAGCTGAAAGGAAACACATGCAAATATGAAATCCGCGAGTCGTACAGAAAAGCGCGCGTATTCTCGAATTGCTCGTCTGTCTCGCCGGGAAAACCAACGATAATATCGGAACCGAATCCCCAGTCTTCACGAAGCCTGAAAGCACTGTCAAGAATCTCCCGGATATCGGCAACGCGATACCGGCGATTCATTCTTCTGAGAACACTGTCATCGCAACTCTGCAAAGGAATATGAAGATGAGGACAGATCCTTTCCGAGTCGGCAATTACTCGAAGGAAATCCGCGGTGACCGCCCACGGTTCAACGCTGCCTAATCGTATTCGATGTGACCCTGGAATCTTATCGAGCGCTACGAGCAGCCGCGTGAGACCGTCGCTCATCTCAAAATCGAATCCATAGGTGCCAAGCGCGCAGCCCGTCAAAACGATCTCTTTAAAACCTTTGTCGATCAGATAGCTTGCATGGTCGACAGCTTCTGAGATCGGCTGACTTCGCCCTCTCCCCCTCAGTTTCGGTACGATACAGTATGTGCAGAACTGAGAACAGCCATCCTGCACTTTCAGAAAGCTTCGCGTACGGCCCAGCAGTCCGTCTAGCCGCACTTGATCCGTCCATTTGACCGATTGGGAAACACCGCCGACTTCAATAACAGGAGTCTTAGACTCAGCGTATCGCTTAATTATCTCAAGAATATGTTCCTTTTCGGCATTCCCCACAATCCCGATAACTCCGGGAAAACCGGACAGAGTTTCCGGCGTTCGCTCGGCCGTACAGCCAATGACAAGTATCTTCGCTTTCGGATTTTTCCGATAGACGGAGCGCAAAGTATTTCGTACTTTGCGCTCAGCTGTTGTGGTCACAGAACAAGTATTAACGATGCAGAGATCGGCGTCAGAAGCATTCTCAACAGTCTCGCAGCCTGCTGCACGAAACTGAGCCAAAACCATTTCGCTGTCATATTGGTTCAGTTTGCATCCCAGCGTCATGACTGCAACGCGTTTCAGCTGTGCATCACATCCTTTGGAAGGCGATGTTTTTTCGATGACGCCCGGAAATAGTCCGCTGCTGTTTGTCTCGCGGTTCAGTTTCTTACTTATCCTCTGATTCTTCCTCTGATGACGAATCTTCAGTGGATTCTGATTCAGGCGCTTCAGTCCCAACATCTTCGACGGACTTCGACGCGACACCATGAGTTTCTGAAGCCGCAGCGGAATCTGTTTCACCCGCAGCATTATCGGCTGCTGCCGGCTCTGACGATTCGCCTGTAGTCGATTCCACTGATGATTCATCTGAAACATCGCTGCCGACAACATACTGCTTCATAGTTTCTTCGTCAACGCCTTCCTCATCGGTCTCTTCACCTTCAGGTGCCAAAGCCGCCAAAATAATCTTCTTAGCTTCTTTATTGAACTCGATGACCTCAAGATTCAATTCCATCTCGGGAGTGACGGCAGCTTTTGAACCCTTGGTGATGCGCTTCAATTGACTCGCTGGAACGAATCCTTCGACATCCTGCGGCAATTCAACCACAACACCCTTATCCAGTACTCGAATAACCTTGCCTGTCGTTTGCTGCCCAATCGCATACAGACTCTCAAAAACATCCCATGGATTTTCCTGTGCCTGCTTTAAACCAAGAGCAATGCGCCGTTCGTTCCGGTCAAAGCCGAGAATAACCACTTCAACCTCATCCCCCTTGGTCAGGATTTCGCCGGGGTGACGAACACGTTTTGTCCATGACAAGTCGGAGATATGTACAAGACCGTCGATGCCGTCTTCCAGTTCGATAAATGCTCCAAAGGGCACCAAATCATGAACCTTACCGGTGTGACGCGTGCCAACGGCGTACTTGGTTTCGAGGTTCTCCCAAGGATCCGGTTCGGTTTGTTTCATGCCGAGAGAAATCTTGCGGTTTTCCTTGTCGATATTCAGCACAACGATATCGATCTCATCACCAACCGACAATATCGCGGAAGGATGCTTGACATGCTGCGTCCAACTCATCTCTGAAATATGAACGAGACCTTCGAGACCTTTCTCGAGTTCAACAAAAGCTCCATAGCGGGCGATCGAAACAACTTTACCCTTTACACGAGCGCCTTCCGGATACTTTTCTTCGACTCCCTCCCAAGGATGGGTCTGCAGCTGCTTCATGCCAACGGAAATTCGCTGTCGTTCCTTGTCGTAATCCAGCACCTTTACAGTCAGTTTCTGGTCCAATTCGACCAACTCGGAAGGATGCCCCACGCGACCCCATGAAAGATCGGTAATGTGAAGCAGTCCGTCCACTCCACCGAGATCAACGAAAACACCGAAGTCGGTGATGTTCTTGACGGTGCCTTCCATGACATCGTCAACCTTGAGATCTCCAAGCAGCTTTTCGCGTACTTCCTTCAAGCTCTCTTCAACGATGACCTTGCGGGAAACGACAATATTCTTGCGCGCATCATTTAGCTTCACGATGCGGAATTCCATATCCTGTCCAACCAATGCGTCGAAATCGCGAACCGGATGAACATCGATCTGAGAACCCGGAAGGAAGGCGTCGATTCCCATCAAATCGACTACAAAGCCGCCTTTGATCCGGCGTTGTATCGTGCCGGTGACTATCTCCCCGCTTTCATGCACTTCCTTGATTCGATCCCAAGTCTTTAAGAAGTCCGCCTTGCGCTTGGACAGCGAAAGCTGACCTGAAATGTCCTCGACGCGATCCAGATATACTTCTACATCGTCACCGATTGTGAGTTCCCCGGTTTTCGGAAACTCTTCTCTCGGCACGGTGCCTTCCGACTTAAATCCGATATCAACAGAGATTTCTTTATCGTTAATGGATATTATCTTCCCCTTAACGATTTGCCCTTCCTTAAACTCCATTACGAGCTTGCTGTAAAGGTCGGCGAGATCCTGGGCTTCCTGTCCCATCTGAACCTGTTCTTCGGGCAGTTCCTCCCGCTTGATTCTGCGACCCTTGAAAAGAACATCAGGATCGTGCTTGGCAGAGGCTGGCACCGGTTGGAGGTTCACGGTCTCGGGATTTGTTTGTTGTTCAGTGTTTTCTGTCATTTTGTCTCCAGTGTACTCTACCCACCCGGAGAGTTCGGTGGGGTTTGGTTAAGTTGATTTGGTTTGCTATCTTAGTTTTCCGTCTTCAATAATACCACGATCGTAAATCTTCCCTTTTCGAATCACTCGATTGTCGGGTGTGGAAAGCGAAAGTTCACGAATAGATTCAAGAACCCGATCCGCAACAGCCTGATATGCCCCTCGGCTCTCATCAAGCCCAGCCATCAATTGCTCAGCCGTAACCGCCTTGCCAAAAACAATGTCTACGGCAGGCCGTTTCGCTGTCCGCTCTTTCTCGATTGTACTGCCGTGAATATAAACCGGCAGCACCGGAGCCTTTGATTTACAGATCAGCCAACCGATGCCCAGCTTCGCCTTTAGAAAGCCATCCGCGGGAGCTCGAGTGCCTTCAGGAAAGAAGATCAAGGCCCCGTCGTCGGATAGAATCTTCAAACACGTTGACAAAGCCTTCCGGTCAAGCTGCCCCCTGCGAACCGGAAAAGCATTTAAAGACTTCAGAAATTGCGAGATTCCCGGACGCTTGAATAACTCTTCCTTCGCGAAAAAATGGACTTCCCGCGGAATTGTACCGCCCAGCAATGGTGGATCGTAATTGGAACGGTGATTCGAAGCGAAAATCACTTTCCCAGTTCGCGGGATATGCTCCATCCCCGTTGTTCTCAGTCCGACTCCTAATCGAAACGCCCAACGGGACAATCCGGAAATAATCGCATAATGAAGTCGCATTCCAGACTTCAATTTATTCTATTTCGATCCAAGTTTTAACGCCAACTTCACAATCGCATCCACCTGATCGCCAATGGTCATATGGGTTGTATCAACTTCTGCTGCATCATCGGCCTTTCGCAACGGGCTGTATTCGCGTGTGGAATCGCGTTCATCTCGAGCCGCCAATGCGTCTTCGACCTCTTCAACAGGCTGATCGATCCCTCTTGCCAGCATCTCCTTGCGTCTCCGCAGGGCGCGCACATGGACATCCGCAATCAGAAATATCTTCAAGTCGGCGTCAGGAAAAACAACCGTTCCTATGTCACGGCCTTCAAGCACTACTCCGCCCGCCTGACCAAGCTCACGCTGCCATTTCACCAAATGTTCACGAACAACCGGATGCTCTGAAACAGGACCAACCCAAAGCGAAATCTCAGGAGTGCGGATATCATCCGTCACGTCAACCGAATCAAGCAAGATTCGCAGGCCGTCGGCGGATTCCTTTTGAGTTACCATCGTCGAGTCAAGCAGCTTCTGAAGCTGCTCTTTGTCCGTAAGCTCCACTCCGTGTTTGAGCATTTTCAAAGCGACCGCGCGATACATCGCACCCGTATCGATATGCATGAGATGCAGCTTTTCTGCGACAAGTCTTGCTGTCGTGGACTTTCCGGAACCCGCGGGCCCGTCAATCGCTATGATCGGTCGTTTTACTGTACTCACGCTTTAATCCGACCGCCCTCTTCTTCCTCGATAAATATCTTCGTAACGATTTTCCCCACAAAAAACTCGTCCTTCTCACCATCGTACCTGCTCGCCCAGTCAAATCCGGAAGACGTGTCTTTACGCTTTTCCGCTCCTGACTTCGACAGGAAATTCAAGATGCGCTTCTTCCATTTTTCCATGTTCTGAGACCGCAGATCAACCCAGCCCTTTGCCGCCCATTCGTCAATCACCCCATCTGCGATCTCGAACAGATTGCTGCCGGAATAGGAGGGAATTTTTACTTCCGGACCCCGCAGAAGCTGTTTCCCGTCCGGCAGCAGAATCGGCACTCCGATTGATAAAATTCGCGAACGAAGCTGCTTATCTTCGCGAATGACTTGCATCGCCTTTTCGGCCATTTGCCCGCCGCTCAATGAAGACAGCTTGTCCAATGCAGGCATCGCCAAGCGAATGATGTGGGCTTCATAGAGCAGTTTTGATAAATGAGGCGGTCCCAGCATTTCGAATGCGATGCTTCTTGTACCGGTCTCCCTTTCCAGCCGCTTCATTTCGTCAAGCGCCGCCTCGCGCAGGACTCCCGCGCGGTACGTCGGTCCCATAACGACGGAATCGAGTGCTCCAACAACATCAAAACCACTATTGCCGCCTTCAATCTCCCAGATTACGCACTGCGCGATTTCTTCAGGCGTGACGAATTCCATCTGCTCATTGGCTGTAATTGTGTAGAACTCTTCAGTGGAAAAGATGCCGTTCTCTCCGGTATCGATAAATACCGACTTGAAATTCTCATCAAGCTTGGTCCCGAAATCGGGGAGATTGCGATTAAATTCCCCTTCAAGGATCTCGGGCTTCTCTGGATCGCAGTCCACCAATGGAATCGGTTTGCCGCCGCGAAGCACTTCACCGTAGGCAATCTGCTTCCATGCGATGACCGCCGCCGGTTTGATTTCTTTCACATAGGGTGAATCCGGAGTTCTTCCCATCAGAAACAGCAGCAGACTGTGAGCCCCCGCTAAGGAAGATTTTGACAACAACTGGCCGGATGGCTTATCCTCCGAATGGGTGTAAGGAATATTCAATCCCATGCCGCCAGTTCCGGTCGTGCCGATCTTCACATAGGTTTTCACATGCGCTGCGCGAGTCGCATCATTCAAGACCTGAATATGACGGATCAACTGCGGCAGACTGACCGTTCCGAGAAACCTTTCCATATTCTCGATCAGCGCTTCCGAGGGAACCTCATCCGGATTTCCAGATAGATATGGCTTGATGTTGTAGTAGGCTGTAAAGATATCCTGATAGGCCAGTCCGGTAGCCGAGTTCACGCAATCGACAATCACATTTGGTTTGTGTTGAATAATCAATTTGCTTAAAAAGAAGGAGCGGAGCTTGTCCGGCGTCGGCTTCTCGAAAATGTCTTCAATATATTGCTTGCGGAGTTTGGAATCCTTCAGCAACTCGGCACGAGGCACGTCTTTTAGAGATTCCCGCACAAACATGTCTCCCCAATGAGCGGTCATAGTTACATCAGGATATTCCTTCTTCAGCAGTTCGATAGCGCTTTTTGCTTCCTGCTCTTTGAGAGACAGGATGATGAGTTCCGAAGGTCCGCGCTCAAGCAGTCTGCGGCAGACGGCCATCCCGACCAATCCCCAACCGCCAAGCACCATGACCTTGCTGTCTTTGATGTTCATTGTTCCGAATCTAATGGTTTATTCTCTCGATTGACAGTAAACTGTTCAGTGTTTCCGTGCTCATCTCCGGTGACATCCGGAGTGCCAATCTTGGTTATTCCGCGCGAGCCGTTTTCCCCCGTCCCCACTTCTGTATCGCTGCCTGTCTCGTCATCCGGATCGGCTTGTATTCCATTTTGCTCTTGCACATCCGCATCTGATTCTTTGCTCGATTCCTGCAACTCCCCCCATTCTCTGGTCAGCTCATGATGCTTAGGCAGATCATCCAAACTTGAGAGACCGAAATGACGCAGAAATTCTTCTGTTGTTTCATACAGCATAGGCCGCCCGATCACTTCGGCTCGTCCTTTCACCTGAACAAGCCTGCGGTCAAGGAGAGTCCGGATCACACCACTCGATTCGACTCCCCTGATCTCATCAATCTCCGCGCGCGTCACCGGACCACGAAACGCGATCACCGCAAGCGATTCCAGAGCCGCCCGCGAAAGCCTTGTTCTCGACCGCTCGGTGAACAGCTTCTTTAAGGCATGAGCATATTCAGGGCGCGTGAAAAATTGGTAGCCCTTTGCGACATGGAGAATCTCGATGGAACGCCCGGTATGAACATAGTCGGCATTCAATTCCGCAACGAGTCCGGCGAGCATCCCCTTGGCATGGCGACCGACCACCGTTAAAAACTGCGCCTCGGTAAGCGGTTCATTGGTAGAAAAGATTAAGGCTTCCGCGATCGATTTTAGCTGTGCATACCGTTCCGCATCCGAGATCTCAGTCGAATCCGAATCGGAAGAATCCTCCGCAAGCGATGCTTCTATCGCAGACTCCAAAGCAGCTTCCTCTTCTTCAGGAATAATCTCTTTTACCGAATCCTGTCTCTGATATTCTTCTTCGTATGTCATAGCAGTCTCTTCTTAAGCTGCTTGAGTCTCATGTCTGGCATCACGCGAAATATAGATCTCTTCGAAAGGAGCATTCTGCTCGACCCTGATTCGACCCTGCTTGGCCAACTCTAAAATTGCCAGCATGGTTACGACCCAAAGCATGCGCTCAGCTTGGCTGCCAAGCCGCGCGCAGAGTCCGAAAGTATCCTCCTTCATCAGGATGTCGACAATCCAGCGAACGCGATCCTTCATAGTGACATTGATCAGCGCCACATCGTGGAAAAACCGCTGCTCTTTGCGCTGCAGAATATCCTCAATGGCTCGCGTCAGATCATAAATCGTCATCGGAAAAAGCGTCTCTTCGGGCGAAGGATTCGCTTCAGCAGGAACCGCTGAAAGCCCAAGCTCGGAACGAGCCAGCATATCCGCTTCCCATTCGCTGAACTCCGACGCGACTTCTCTGACCTTCTGATAAATCAGCAGTCTCTCGGCAAGCTCTCTGCGCGGATCTTCGATTTCCTCGAGTGCTTCAACTTCCGGCTGAGGCAGCAGCATTCTTGCTTTGATAGCAAGCAGTGTCGCGGCCATGAGCAGATAATCACCCGCATCTTCGAGGTTGTCGACACCGATCGTGTCAATGGCTTCGAGATATGACTCGGTTATCTCGGCCATCGGCAGATCCATGATATCATACTCTTTTCGGCTGACCAGAAAGAGCAGCAGATCCAAAGGTCCCTCGAAGCGAGGTAATGTTACTTGAAAACCGCTCATCCGAATCCCATCGCCTCATGCACTTCAGCCATCGTTTTGGATGCGATTTCATTTGCGCGCCGGTTGCCGTCTTCGATAATCGCTTTCACTTCTTCAGGACGCGATACCAACTCTTCGCGCTTCTCCCGCATCGGCGCAAGATGATCAATCAGTTTCCGACTGCAATTCAGCTTGCAGTCTACGCAGCCTAATGCGCCGCTCTCGCAGCCGGATCTTATCTCGTCGATCTCGGACGGATTGAATTTCTGATGATACCCGAAGACAAGACAAATGTCAGGATGCCCCGGATCATTGCGGCGAACTTTCTCGGGATCGGTGACCGCGCGTCTCATCTTCTTTTGTATTTCGTCCGGTTCATCGGAAAGCAGAATAGTATTCCCCAGTGATTTCGACATGCGATTGCCGTCGGTTCCGGTCAGTCTCGGAAAGCGAGTCAGCTTCCCTTCCGGCTCCGGAAAGATCGGAGCATCAGCGGCATAGAGATTATTGAAGCGGCGCGCCAGTTCGCGAGTGATTTCGATATGCGGAAGCTGATCCTCGCCAACCGGGACGACTTCCCCTTTGTACATGAGAATATCCGCCGCCTGCAATACCGGATAGGACAAATGCCCGATTGAGACCGTCGATTCCAGACTCAGATCTCGCACTTGTTCCTTTAAAGTCGGATTCCGTTCAAGCCGTCCGGTTGAAATCAGCATGTTGAAAATCAAATAAAGCTCTGCATGCGACTTGACTTTCGATTGGATAAAAATCGGACTCTTTTCAGGATCTATTCCGGCGGCAATCCAATCCACAACCATCTCGAACGTATGCGTCGGAATATTCTTCGTATGCTCAACATCCGTTGTCAGCGTGTGCCAATCAGCTACAAGATGAAAGTTCTCATATTCATCTTGTAGTGCAACCCAGTTTTCGAGTGCGCCAACATAATTGCCGAGGTGCAGTCGGCCTGTCGGACGCATTCCAGAGAGTATTCGTTTTTTACGGGGCATTCGCAGAATGAAAAATCGGATTGCTTCTAATCGTGATTAAGCGTGTAAGATACCATATTATCACGAGAATAGCAAACCGATCGACAGTCTTGCAGGGTAAGAAAAATCAGTGTTACTTCAATAGTATCATACGCTTGGAATCAATAGAAGAGCTCGAAGCCAGTCTTGCTATGTAAACACCTGATGTTACAGGACTTCCATGCACATCCCTGCTATCCCAATAGGTAGTTCTGACGCCAATAGGAACCACAAGGGTTCGCACTAACTGCCCTATGTTATTGTATATAAATATCTTGGATCTTGTTTTAGCAACTGAACTGAGCTCCAATTGTACCACCTCATTGAAAGGATTTGGATACGGATCAGTGAGGACAATCGAATTGGAGACAGTGGGTGAGCCGTCACTAACTGCTTGAGTACCTTCATAATATATTGCCATTTGAGCCGGACCATCTGAAAGCGAAAACGCCCGTATCAGGTTGCCTGAACTGTCTCGTTGTTCGACAATATCATCGTTGAAGCAACTCACGAGGAAACTCCCGTCGGAAAGCGCTTCCACATCGAAAGCTCCCGAGCCGGTTGTCATCGGATTTGAAGAATCATGGAAGATTTCGAGATCCGAGACACGGTACGCATAGACATATCCTTCAGCTCCCCACCCGCCTGCCGCAAGATAGGCAATCCCCCCTCCCATACTGATATTCGAAGGAGAACCGCCAATAGGCAGTTCAGCAACAACGCTGCGCGTACCAAGGTCGATTATGTCGACTTCACCGGCAACGCTGCCATAATCGCCGGTACAGACAACGTGCAGCCGATTCTGGTTGTCGACTGCAAAGGCCTGCGGATTAGTCGCCACGGAAAGACTGTCCACCCGCTCAAGTGTAAATCGGTTAAATACGAAAACAGTCGCCGGACCGAACACAGGATAGCTCACTCCGGTTGCTCCAACATAGAAATAGTCCCCATGTACGAGAATTGCCTGAGGAGCGACACCGGCCGCCAATACTCCGACTACAGCTTCATCGGTCAGTTTGATGATAATCACATTATTCGATATCGAGCAAGTAACCGCCATTGTGTCATCATTCAGCATCGCCATTGACCAGACATTCACGCCGCCGGGAACTTGAATCTCCCGCAGAGTCGTCGCATCTTCCGCATCGATTTCCTGGATGTTGTTATACCCGGAATTTGAAACATATGCCATGTTTTTGTGAACGATCACGTCATTCGGTATCGTTCCTAAAGTTGCGGCATGCTGATTAACTGCCTCGGACTCAAGGTCTATCGTTGCCGCTGATTCATCCAAGGTCTGCACGACAAAGAGCGTCGGAGAGGCGCCGCATAGCTGAGCAAGCAATATAAGAAAGCAAAGGAACATGATCATTTTCCGGGGCTGTAGGTCAGTTGAACGCTTGCCGATATTTCACGAAGCGGTAGCGGCGCGTGTCGAATAATCCGGTAGGATTCATTTAAAGCGTTTGATATCCGAAATCCCGGCTGAATCAATATCTCAGAATACTGAAAGGGCCGCGTTACAAACAAGTCCAACAGATCATATTCGCTCAACCACTTTGAATTCGTCGCCAGAACCGGTCGCGAGGCTGTCCAAAGGTAGGTGGTTGTGGCATGGAGTTGCATCCAATCCAAATCAAGACTAATCCGGTGAGTACGCGGAGATCTAAACGTCAAATACTTCCCCCCCGTATTGCGATCATCCGTCGCATCACGCGCTTCGGTCCAGGCCGTTCCAGCGGTTATTTGCGCATGATCCGGAAGGAAACTGTATTCAATCTGGAGATCCAATGTGCGAATCTCAGCACTCTTCAAATTCATCGGCTTCCAATGTCCATCGAATGTCTGCTGCCAATAAATCAAATCGTCGACAACCTGACTGGAGGCTGTCCCGCTGAGCTCGATCGCGCTCGAAAACCTTGGCCGTAAAAGAAAACTGCCCGTCCACTCTTCTGAGTACTCAGGTTTTAGATCGGGATTCCCGCGGGCAACCTGATCCTCTTGCCAGAAGAGCGAATAGAATGTAGGCGCACGATAGGAACGACCCCATCCGGCGATGAGAGACCCGTCGATAAATTTATCCGTTGTCGTTTCGATTTCAAGCTTCGGCAATCCTGTTATCCCGCCATCCCCCACCTGCTCCACTCGATATCCTGCATGGGCACTCACTCCTGTGTGTTCCGCCTGACCCGCGATCAATCTCGCTGCGCTCAACCATGATTCCCATCGGCTGCGGTCAGCATGCTCGTTCATCAGTTGGGGGCTGGTGAAAGACTCCTTTGCTGTCTGAATTCCCCCCGCCAGATCGTAAGAAAGCATCTTGCCGCAGCCCGAAATACTGCCTGAATATCTCGTACCGGCTTCGTAGACTTCATGAACTGAACTGTAGGGATCGGGATCCGAAAAATGGCGATTACTTTGTGTGAGCGAAGCCGAACCTCGCCACTCCACGTTTCCGGACCGCGAACTGAAGAGTGCGTTCAGAAAGTGCGAGCCGCTTGATTGCCGCGCC
>JAHIZR010000246.1 GCA_018814465.1 bacterium
CCGGAACTCTTTTACTTGTATTCCTTGATGATTTCGACAACTTCAGCCCCGACACGGCCCTGCGCCTCCTTGGTGGCGGCGGCGACATGCGGAGTGCAGACTACATTCGGATGATCGATCAAATCCTGCCGCGGCTTCGGCTCGCCGACCCAGGTATCGATGCCTGCGCCGAAAACCTTGCCTGAATTCAAGGCCGCCAATAGTGCGCTCTCGTCCACGACTCCGCCGCGCGCGCAGTTGATAAGCACCACGCCGTCCTTCATCTTGGCGAACTCGGCTTCCCCGATTACCGGCTTGTCGGAAGCGGGAATATGCAGCGAGATGTAATCGGATTTCGCGAGCACTTCATCCAGCGAGACCATCGGCACGCCTTCCGCGCGCGACACCTCGGGGTAAGCATCGTAGCCGATAATCTTGCTGAAGCCCAAGCCCTTGCACTTTTTCGCGAGTGCTGCGCCGATACGGCCCGTGCCGATAATGCCCAGCGTTTTGCCTTCGATTTCGATGCGCTTCGAGAACACTTTCTTCTCCCACTTGCCGGCTTTCATCGAAGCCGTGGCGGCGGGCAGCGCGCGCGCGACGCCGAACATCATCGCAATCACAAGTTCGGCGACCGAGATGCTGGAGGCGCCGGGTGTGTTGCGCACTTCGATGCCCTTTTCCTTAGCGGCGACTTTGTCGATATTGTCCGTACCGACGCCGCCGCGAATAATCAGCTTCAAATTCTTGCCGCCTTCGATGACCGCGCGGGTGACTTTTGTCGCGGAGCGCACGACTACGCAGTTGTAATCGGCGATAGCTTTGATTAAATCGGCTTCTTCATAAAACTGCTCGTCAACCGTATGACCGAGCGCTTTCAGTTCCGCAATGGCGGATTTATCCATGCCGTCAGTTACAAGAATCTTCATGACCTTATCCTGTAGTCCTTTCTTATATAGAAGAGGTCTGGGTATGCATATTTCCCCCCGTTCACGGGGGGACAAAGGGGGGTCTCTTTATTCGAGTTTCACATTGCTCGCCGAGCCGGGTTAAGCAGCGTTATCGTTTTCATAGTGTGGAGATCGTTTTCTCGCGCAACCCGGCCGGAATCTTGTCTTGTGATAGGTTCCACGGAGGATCGATTTATCTTAAGTAAAGAACCTTCTGCGTCGCCGTGACTACGCCCGTTTGCAGCCGCACGAAGTAGATACCAGACGTCGCCTGCGGCTGCCAAGTGATGGAGTATTCACCTGCCGTTGCCCGTTCGCTTAACAGATGTTCTACAAGCTGTCCTTGAAGGTTGTAGACTGATAAAGTGACATTATCTGTCTGCGGCAGCGAATACATGATCCGCACTTCGCTGTTGAAGGGATTCGGACAGGCTGTCAGAGAGACGGTCAGTGGTTGGGAAGAACGATAATCATCGATGGGTAGTGGATCAGGAGTTGTCTTCTGGAGATAGAACTGGAGGCCAGCTCCTTCGGTTGAAGTCAACCCTGCCAGAACGAAGCTGGCGTCGGGAAGTTGAAGGAGGCTGATGCAGTGGTCAGCATCCGGTCCGCCCCAGCTTGCACTCCACAGGCTATCTCCCGCTTCGTTGATGCGTAGCATCCAGATATCATAGAGCCCATTGGCGAAGGAGTAGGATCTCCCCGCGATCACATAACCACCGCCCATAACCGGACGGGCTGTGTTGCTGAAGTCACTGGCTTCGCCGCCGTAGGTCCGGCCCCATAGACTGTCACCGTTGGCGTCTGTCCGTATCGCGATGAAGTTGGTATTACCGGGAGTCAGGGTTCGACCCCATCCTGCAATTAGATAGCCTCCGTCCGGAGTTTGTACTACAGATCGTGCTTCCTCCTGCTCCGATCCCCCATACATCCGGGTCCAGAGACTGTCACCGTTGGCATCTGTTTTAATAAGCCAGATATCGTGATTTACCGCTCCGAAAGAACCTGTGTAACCGGTTAGAATATAACCGCCATCGGAAGTCTGTTTGACCTCGTAGCAGAAGTCGATGCTCGAACCGCCAAAAGTGCGACTCCAGAGACTGTCACCCTCGCTGTCGACCTTGAGCAGCCAGGTGTCGTCACTTCCTGCGCCATAAGAACTTGTCCAACCGAGGAGAATGTATCCTCCATCTGTTGTTTGCTGTATGGACCAGCAGCGGTCATCCAATGGCCCTCCATAGCGACGATCCCAGAGGGGTGTACCGTCCGAGTCAACTTTGATCAGCCAAAAGTCTTCCGAGCCAGAAGCGCTTGACACCCCGGCGAGCATGTAACCGTCGTCTGTCGCCTGGCACATTGTGAATCCCATATCCTCTGCCTCGCTGCCGTAGGCGTGGCTCCATAGGGAATCACCATCTGCGGTTGTTCTAAGCAGCCAGAAATCACTATCCCCCGCACCGTAGGATTCCGTCCAACCGGCCATTAAGAAGCCGCCGTCGGCCACAGGCAGGACTGACCAGCAGATATCGTCCAGCTCGCCGCCATATGATCTGCCCCATAAGCTGTCTGGCGGTTGCGCCGCCGCAAGCCCGATCAGCAGGGCAACACAGGAAAATGTTGTCGTGAACTTCATGCATAACCTCCACTTTCTTTTGCTTAGCAAAAACGTATTTCAAAAATAATCTATAAGCTCAATTCGTTGAACGGACTCGGCTTATGGTTTTGGTTAAGGCAATGCAGAGAAGATAGGATTTTGGCCGGGTTGCGCTGGCTGTAGGATCATGTTGAAGTGAAACGGAACAGGCTGCTTAACCCGGTTCGGCGGAAATGATGTTGCTCCCCTTTGAGAAATTGACTGCGAGACCCAAGTACGGAAGCAATTTCAGCAAAGCAGTTTCATCAGATCATCGCCGCTGATTTGCACCGTCAGCGGGTCAATGCATACGGAGTCAGGTTGCGTGGCGGCGAAGCCGTCGGCGTGTTCGGGCTTGTCGAAAAACCAGTCGAGTTGATAGGGTGGATCGATCGTAAAAAGTTGAATTGATTTGACTCGCGACATGGCTCGTTTGGCGCCGTCACGAATCAGCGTGCGCGCTTTTTGCGGGCTCAGTGAAATCGCGGGCGCCGGCGACCAAGGGGCGTCTTCGCGGGGAATTGCTTCCTTGACAATAACCGTTTCGATATCGGGAATGAGCTCATTGACTTCATCAACCGCCGCTTTGTCGCCGCTGAGAAAGATACAGGGAAACCCGTAGTATCCCGCTTGCAGGCAGTTCATTCCGATTTCGCCAAGGAGCTTCCCGTTCAGCCGCCATTTCCCGTGCGGCAGCACAGCATTCGCGGTTCCC